>JACDES010000175.1 GCA_013816265.1 Parachlamydiaceae bacterium
GGATTAGGTAATTAGCCCAGGTCAGCTTTGCTGCCCTGGGTGGGTGTAATATGAATAATAATGACTTGCCGCGGTAGCGGCAAAGGATTTAGCGATCTCAATCATCATCCCTTTTAAGGCTTTAAAAGAAGCCATTATGCTTGATTGAAAATCTACACCTATCTACTCTAGTTTTATATCAATACTACATTTTTTTACTTGTATGGAATTGCCATATTGGGTGAAAAATCATGTTTTCAAAAAAAAAGATAAACCAAAAACTGTTGAAGTTAACGCTGCTCAATAATTGTGTACTCAAAGGGTTGTATGATTGAGGTCGCTAGATCCTTTGCCGCTGCCGCGGCAAGTCATTTTTATTCATATTATACCCAGGGCAGCAAAGCTGACCTGGGCTAATTACCTAATCCCTTTGGGATAAAAAAATGTTTTCATTTTACAGCATTGGGCTTTGAACAGACGCTCTTCGAGATAACGAGGAGTCGTTAAACTTTTATCAAACCTAATTAAAACTCATATATAATAGCTCTCTGCGCCTCCCTGTCTCCCCGTCTCTGCGTTAAGCTTTAGACCTTATTTTGCTATTTGTGGGTAAAAGCATGGGCAAGGGTACGGGCACGTAAAAAAGGGCAACGATCAGGCACGGGCACGGGCACGTGTTTGGGCATGGGAAAAGGGGAGCCTAAGGCTAAGCATGCTGTGGAGCAGCATGTGAGGAAGAGCGAATCCCATAGATGACAGCACCCAAAAGGAGAGATATACCCACACATTCCATTTGTGGTGGCATTCTCTGTTCTAATGTGTATACAAAGGATAATCCAAATATGGTTTCAAAAATCGTTAATTGTCCCGCTAAAGATACCGGTAGGTAGTGACTAGCCCGATTCCATAGATAAGATCCGAGCCATGAGCACACGAGACCAAGAATAGAACAACCGATTAAGAAATTGGTCAGTGCTGAATCCAGAGTATAATATTTTTGCATATCAATTTTTTCGCTAAAAAACACAGCTAGAAATATACCAAAAAAACCTACCCAAAACAATGTAGATACTCCTAATAGTGTCGACCAATCACTTGAAATGAGATGCGGATTTTCTCTTAATAAATGAGAATTGGCGACTACATACCAGCTCCATGCCGTCAATGCAATGAAACAACATATTAAGCCCATGCCATATTCAAGAGGGGATTCCACTTTCATAAGCTGAGGTGCATTGATAATGACAAGTCCAACAAGAATTAGTATGGAGGGGATGATCAAGCTTTTGTAGCTACATTCTCTTTGTTTCCAATTTCCATAAAATGCAATTGTTATTGGACTAATTCCACAAACAAGAGCACATATTGCCGGCGTTGAGTATCTCAGGGCTAGAACTAAGCAGGTATAATAGATAATTGTAGTGATTAAAGAATAGTAGAGGGCTTTTATCCAAATAGAAATTGAATAATTGCAAGTCCCCAGCAACTTGTCTTTGAATAAAATGCATAGGGATATAATTCCGAAAAATAAATAGCGTCCGAGGGCAACTTCAATAGAGCTAAAACCCGTCATAAATTGTGGTACGACGAAGATTAAACCCCAAATAAAACATGCGCCCAGTGCAAATAAGATCCCTTTATACATTTATATCTCTTTTATATATTTCTATATCTTTTAAAAAAGTCTTAGACCATTCGGGGTTTTTGTATCTGGGGCAACTAAAACAACTTTTCCATTTTCATTTGGAATTCCGAGCGTTAATACTTCGGATTTAAAAGGACCAATTTGTTTAATTGGAAAATTAACAACAGCCAACACTTGCTTTCCGATTAATTCTTTCATATCAGGATAGATTTCGGTTATTTGTGCGGACGATTTTTTAAGTCCTATTTCACTGCCAAAATCGATAATTAATTTATAGGCCGGCTTCCTAGCTTCAGGAAAAGGCTCGACATTGATAATCGTTCCCGACCGAATGTCTACTTTCAAAAAATCGTCGAATGTAATATTGGTCGCTTGATTAGACATCTTTAGTTCCTTTTAATACTGAGTCTTTTGATGCAATTTTTTCAACAAGAACGGTAACATCATCATCCTCATCATTATCAGAATCGGATTCAGAAGATTCAGATTCTAAAGTATTGTCAATAGCTGCAGGTGTTTTTAGTGATGTTGTATCATCTACATCGCCTTCGTCACCTTCGCCAACATCCCCTTCGCCAACATCACCTTCGCCTATATCACCCTCATCAACATTATCTTCTTCAACTTGACTGTCTTCTTTCTTTGTAACGCTCTCAGAACTTGTTGAAGAACCTGAATCCAGGGGTGTTACTTCGGTTATCTCGAATTCAAGTCCTCGTTTTTTTACAGGGGTGACAAATTTTTCAGATATATCTTTCTCTGGTTTTGTTTCTTTACCGTCTGCTTTATTATCTGGCTTAGTTTTATCATCAATTGGTTCTTCGCTTTCAGTTTCTTCAGCTTCGGTTTCTTGAGTTTCAGTTTCCTTTGTTTCAGTTTTCCCTGCTTCTTCAGTTTCTTCAGTTTCGGTTTCTTCAGATTTATCTTCAATCTTATCCGTTTTTTTATTTTCGTTTTCAATATCTACTAGCTTTGCAACATCACGATGAGGATTTAGAATTTCCTGTATTTTTTTTATGTGTTCAGTAAGGCTTACTCTTTTATTGTTTTCAGCAATTTTAAGCTCTATTGATTTTTTAAGAGAATCGTAATCCTCTCTCAAGAATTTTCGTTTTTTATCAATATGTTCGTGTACAATATCATCAACAGCATGAAGACATTTTTTTGTTTTGATCATGTCTTCATCTTTAGTCCCGATTTTATTTATTTCGGTTTCAAGATTATCTAGTAAAAGCTTCTGTGCCGCGGTCAGCGGTGTTTTAATGCTAGCTAATAGATCAATGAATTGTGCTTTGATAGTATCGTGGGGTGTTTGTTGAATGATTGCAGCAAAATTATCGAGTTCTTTATGAATTTGATTAATTAGGTCTTTAACATCTTGCGGCATTGGCTTCAATTGATGATCTTTAGTAATTTTAGTGAGCCGTTCATGGCATGCTGTGATGTCATTATTCTTATTCGATAATTTGATGATATTGCGTCTTATGAGATCGAGATCATCCCACGTCTCATCTTTGTAAATTTGGCAAATCCGTTCGTTACTTCTATTTAAACTCCAAAAAATGACTGCAAAACTAGGGATACTTGCAGCAGCAAATGTCGACATGCCTAATGCAACGATAGATGTTTTCATTATCAAACCGGCAACACCAACGCTAGTAGTACATGATAGGAAATCCCATCTACCAATTGGTTTAATGCGATACACATAAAATGGTTTTATGCCATTTGCCCAAAGATCACTTTCAGATATAGATTGGAAAAGAGCCGTCACTTTATTTTTAAAGGTACCAACAGGACTTTTATTTACATTCGGAGTGAAACTCACCTTAGCTGTTACTGGGCTTAACGAAGTTGACATCTTTATCTCCTATTTATTAGTCTCAAACTGCTGTTTCTAGGATTATTTACTTGTCGTTAATCCTTGAAGCTGTTAAGAATTTTCAGCATCATACATGACGAGGATTTTATGACTGAAACAGCACTTAAAAAAATTACAAATTATTTCGATTTATTTTTACTTAATATAAAAGTTAAGTTTGGTAACTTCATCGAGTATATGCGTGTCGTTTCCAATTATTATTCTAACTCAACTTTCGCAAAAATCGATTCATATCTAGTTTTTTCGTATCTATTCAATAACCCATTTGTGATTAGCAAACGGTTCTTATTAAGTCGCAATGAACCTGATGTCTATACTTATGGCGAAACACCTCTTACATCTCTTGAAGATATTGCTAAAGAATGTCGTTTGTCCTCTAAAGATGTCGTTTTTGAGCTCGGTTGTGGTCGTGGACGCACTTGCTATTGGCTTAATCAATTTATTGGATGCTCTGTTGTCGGTATCGATTATGTCCCTGAATTTATTAAACGTGCCAGTGAAGTCAAATCAAAATTTGGTATTGAGAACGTTCAATTTCGATTAGAGGATATTTTAGATTCCGATTTCAAAGGCGTTACCGTTATTTATATGTGTGGCACCTGTTTTAGTGATGAATTTATTCTAAAACTCGTAAAACGTTTCAACACATTGCCTAAGGGAACCAAAATCATTTCGGTTAGTTATCCACTCTCAGATTATTCGAAAGACAATTCTTACGAAATCATGAAAAGGTTCCCTATACGTTTCAGCTGGGGCCTCAGCGACGTCTATTTACAAGTCAAATTATAGTTGATGAGGGACAATGTCCCTCATCTTCATTATACCACGCTCGGGTAGGATTGTTAATATTTTTGCTGCGTCAAAGTCCCGGGGTTGAGCGATCGTAAGTCACCCCATATTACTAATATTGGGTGGCTTACGAT
>JACDES010000090.1 GCA_013816265.1 Parachlamydiaceae bacterium
GCCCTTCAGGCCTAACAAAGAGTGCTTTCTTTAGAAAAAATTGAGGATAAAGATCTGTAATAAAAACAAGGCGATTCTCACTTTATTTCTTATTTTGACAGCATTGGGCTTTGAACAGACGCTCTACGAGCTAACAAGAAATTTGATTTTGTTTAATAATAACATAGAAAGAGATTATGGAATTTATACATTATAGAAATGAAAATGATTTCAATGCCGCTTTTGAGCCGCTATTGCACGTCCAAGATTTGGATGAAGTGGACTTCAAAATGCAGGGAAGCCGTTTTAAACCTATTACAAATAGGAATTTAAGTTTTTATACGTCAATATGCAGATGGTTTCAAAACTTTTTTTCGAATCGTAGAGAAAGAGTTATTCTCGGTATTTTTGCTTTTATTAAAGAAAATAATGAATTAGCAATTAAAAAAAAGAGCGATATTGCGGCCCTTAGCGATCGTTTAATATTAAATATCAATCCCAGAGACCGCAGACGTGTGCAAGAGGTGTTTGATAATATCTTTACTACGATTAATGCGTTCGACCAAGAAATAAATAAAAATCAAAATGATCTGCTAACACGCTCTAAAAAGCTTGATACGCGCCAAAAAGAAATAGACAAAATCGAATTTTTAGCGAACCAAAGAGCTAATAAGATCCTTGCTGACGCTGAATTGGCTAAGAATCGTTTAGCCGATGATCTAAAGAAGCTTACAGAGCTGACAAAAAAAGAAAGTGAGAAAATAAATTATAAGTCTTTAGATATACCTCCAACTAAAAGAAATGAAATCGATCTACTTGTTGAAGCACGTAAATTACAAATCCAGCATGAAATAAATGAATTTGAATTGCAACTTGAACAATTTAAGAAAAGCCCTTCTGAACAATCGTTAAACTTTGAAATCATCTGCAGAGACGGTAAGGTGTTAACAAACATTAATCTTCTCCAAGATGAGATCCCATATATAAAAACGTTAAAAAACATGGCTTCTATTCAAAGTGCAAGCTTAGATGTCGATGAACCATCCGATTATCAATTGTCATTAAATGATCCTTCAAAAAATGTAAAATTTTCTGAAAAATCGGTCAGAAATCTTTTATTAATATTAAAAGAAAAACATTTTTTAAAAGCCAATGGCAATCTTTTATTTAATCATGTAAGTGAAAATCTGCATGATTGCTTGAGGAAACTGGATATTATTTTTGAGCAGATTAACGAAATCATATTGAATGCTCATATTGGAAATGGGCAGCTGCCAGAAAGTAGTTTAGTTGAAATAATACCGAAGATAAAAAGGCCAATTGAAATTGCGTTAAAATTATTAGGCGATTCAAGGGATAAATTTAATTCGGCATCTGTTGTGATGATAAATGATCTTAAAAGCATTGATGTTCATCTTGACATCACAGCAAATATTCCATCCTTATTTAATAGGTTATTGATACATTCTAGCGCAGTAAAATCAAGAAATTTATTGAACGAAGAAATTGTTAAGATCACTGAATGTATCAATCTAGTTAAAAATAACACGCAATTCGTCCAGCGTATTCAGCAAAATTATACTATCGATCACGTATCTGAAATAATAGAATTATTTTCTGCTGAGGAACTAATAGAACTGAACATGTTAGCCGATTATTTTTCATATAAACCTCTTCAAACAGCTACTGAAACCGCATTCAATAAGAAAACATGTACTTTTGATGAGTTGGAAAAAATGATGCAGCTTGTCCCTTATGATGCAAAAAATAAAAGTTTAGCCATTTGTGAAAAAGCCAAAAATTTTGTTCAGCAAATATTACCAAGCCCCCTTGTTATGACAATACCTACAGGGTATCTTCTTCACTTTCTCAAGGTTGTAAAAATTGAATCATCACCTTTGGCTCTGTTTCAAGTTTTTATGAAGCGTTTTCATACGCAAATGAAAGAAAAAGATGTTAGTTTTGACACATTGTACGATGAGAATATTGGAGGGAAGCGATTAATTGACTATGTGAATTTTGAATTAATGAATCCCGAGGAATATAAGAGCATCACCTACTTATTACCAAGTGCAGATCGGAAAAAATGGGATAATTTCTTTATTGAGAAAGCAAAACTAAAATTTACTAGAGTGGATGAGCGTTTTTCAATTGCGATTGTACCAATAAATGATAAGAAAGCAGCTTTTTATTGGCGGGTTGATCTAATACCAAATGTGTTAGCTTGTCTAAATCTCCAAGGTAAACATCAGCTAATGGCAATACAAGTCGAAGCTCTTAAAATATCAGTACGTATTGGACATTGGAGTGCTCAGCCAGACAGAATTTTTATTGAATTTCGATCTAGTCATGATACGGCACAGGCAGTTAGTACAAATGCACTCACATACAATTACAAAATTACTTTAGGTGATTTAGAGTATGATTCTAAAAGTCGTCTTACTTCACCCACGTTAATAGGGGTTGATAATGCAACAGATAATGAAGCGGTGGTTTATTATAAACCCGAACAATTGAAATCACGGACTGTATTAGATAAGTATCTTGAGTTTAAATATGAAATTGAATGGAAAAATGCTTTTTTTAAAGTTTAATATTGAAATTAAAATGAATTAAATATAATATAATGTTTTTATAATTTTAAAATTGGGTAATTAGGTTTGTATGGAATTTGTACATTTTAGAAAAGAAATCGAATTTAATGCAGTATTTGATTCTATTAATCAGATAAATGATCTGAATCAAGTCAATTTCGAGAGAGTAGGAAAACGATATAAGCCCATTAAAAGTGGAAATCTAAATTTCATTGTGATCATTTATCGATGGTTTCAAAATTTCTTTTCAAATCGTCGTGAGCAGGTGATTCTCAATATTTTTGCTTTTATTAGAGAAAATAGTGAGATATCGCAAAAGAAAGTAACCGATATTGAAAGTTTTGGAAACCGCATCATCAAATCTCAGATAAAAACGAGAGACCAAAAACGTGTTCAATCAGTTTTTAATAATTTATTAATTTCATTAAAAGCGATTAATGCGGATCTCAATAAAAGTGGCTCGAATTTACAACCACAGCTACAGGATCTAGAGCAACGAGAAAAAACGCTAGAGCAGTCTGATTTCAAAGCGACAGAAAAAGCCGATATTATGCTTGCCGAGGCAGAAGTTGAGTGTCAAGAAATCGAGCAAACAGCAGATCAGTTGATCGCGTTGGCTAAATCTAAGAGCGAAGCTGCTGCAAAAGAAGAATTAATAGAGCTGCAAAATCAAAAAAGGGCTCTTGAGATAAAGTTTGAAATGGAAAAAATGCGAAAAGAGAATGAAATCTTTCAAATTAGTGATGCATCCGTTGTAACAAAGGCTCCAGAGCTTGATTTAGATATACCTTGCAAGGGAGGGGCTGTTGTTGTAGCAAGTTTAGAGACACTTCAAAGAGAAATTTCTTATTTTAAAACTGCTGACAAAGTCACAAAGAACGTCAAAAAAGAAGATCAAGCAAAAGGTTTAGATGAAGATGAAGTTGATGAAGAGAGATCAACTTATCGACTCAACATTGATGAAAATCATTTATTTTCTGAAAGAGCGATAAGAACACTGACTCTTTTTGCCGATAATAATGTTTTCTTTAAAGATCAATTGATGATGCTTGTTAATTCGACGATAAAACAACTTACTGAGACACAGAAGGAATTGGAAATTCATTTAAAGAATTTCGGAAAAATTGAGGGTGTTGGCCCACAACATAATCTAAAACCACGGCAAGATGCATACAGCTTAATTTTAAGAGATGCTTATAAAAATGCGCTTCAATTAATTAATAAATTTCGCTCTCAAGATCACTCTTCGAAGAATCTATTAAAATTGATTGAGGAGTTTAGTGCTGCCAAAGCAAGTATTGTTAAGGTTTCTACCGGAAAAAATCTGTTGTTGAATGACTATAATAAATTATTGCAAACCAACAAAATTACACCTGAAATTCATTCATTATTAACAAAAGAGTTAAGTCAGATCTCGGAAATTGATACCTTAGAATTGGTTATCAATAATTTTAATGTTAAGGCCGATAAGGTGTTTAATGCCGGAGCGAATGATGACTTTTTGAAGAAATTCCCTGTTCAGGAGTTATGGGAACTTGATTCAATTGCGAATTATTTTAACTATGCGGACCTCAAAGAGGTTTGTGGTAGATGGTGGAAAGGTTCCGAGTTTACTCCATTACAGCTTATTGATATGATGACGATTATCCCGTACGATAAAAATAATGTGCATTGTAAGGCGCTTTGTTCTTATATAGCTAATATTGATTTAATGAATAGCCCTATGTTCATGAAGATGCCGACACCTTATCTCATGCATGTTATCAATTCGGATGATTTTTCCGTATCGGAAGAAGCTTTATATACTAGACTTAAAATTAGATTTCAAATGATGGCTAAATCAAATGGTGTGACTGTCCAACAGGAGATGAACGAAAAAGTTGGTGAGATGCGATTAATTGATTGTGTTCGCTTCGAGCGAATGAAACCTGACATTTTTAAAGGCATTTGTAAGGAATTGAGTGAAGACGATCAAAAGGTATGGACAGCCCATTTCAATAAAACTAAAACTCGGGCTTTAAGGTCACTAAGAGTCGCTTTAGATTTTGTTGTGAAAGAAGTTGATGCTTTGAATACCGAAGTTAAATGGCGAATTCCTGTAAATGATCAAAAAGTTAAGGAGTTATTAGCCCTTACCGATTCAAATGCATATTACTCTCCAAGAGGAGAAAGTGAAAGTTACGAATTTACATTAAATATTGGTAGAAAGACTAGTGACGATAGAATTGCGATTACATTATTAGTTTCAGCAAGCTGTCGAGCAAAACTTCAGATTGGTAATCTCTCTTATGATACCAATGATGCAATGTTGAAGGCACAAAAACTTGTGGAAGAAGAAATGACTGATACGCACAAGGAAATTAATTTCTACTTTACGCCGGCCCAGTTGAATGCACACGCCATTGGCGGTTATATTAATGTGAATTGCGATATGCAATTGATTTTAGCATAGATAGAAAAGTAAAAAAACAATCGCAATTGGGTAATCGTAGAAGGGGAGTATATTTAAGTCCCTGAACGTTTCTTTGCTCTTGTTTACCCCCGGATGGGGGTTATGGCATGATAGCCCAGGGTAAGCAGAGCGCAACCCTGGGTAAAAAGTAATTTATGAATTGCACCCCTGAAAGGGGTGCCGGCATATGATGAATCTAATTCATTAAGATATTTTTCACATAAGTTTGCCGGCACCCCTTTCTGGGGTGCGATACTTAAATTACTTTAACCCAGGGTTGCGCTCTGCTTACCCTGGGCTATCATGCCATTACCCCCATCCGGGGGTAAACAAGAGCAAAGAAATCGAACTGGACATATGATATTTTCTTTCATTGGTGGCGGTCCATCAGGCCTAAGAAGGTATGCCCTCACTCAGCTTAATCTCTGGGTAGACAAAAAATAGTAGTAAAAACATTAAAAAATTATAAAAAATAAAATTTAGGTTATATGGAATTAATTCACTTTACAGATGTAAGCAAATTTAATGGTGTACTAGATCAATTAATGGCTGTGAATGACCTCAATGAGCTAGGTTTCGAAAGGGTTGGACGTTGCTATAAACCCATCAAAACAGGGAAACTCAGTTTTATTGTTCAGGTTTGTCGATGGTTTCAAAACTTTTTTTCGAGCAGACGAGAGACTGTTATTTTAGATGTCTTTGCATTTATCCAAGAAAATAACGAATTAGCCTACAAGAGAGAGAAAGACATTAAAGAACTAGGAGATCGACTCATTTCTAAATTGAATCCGATCAGTCAATATAATGTAAAAGAGGTTTTCTGCAATGTAATGCGTACATTTGAGGTTATTAATTCTACGATCAAGCAAAGTGCGGAAGAGGTTCAGACAAGTCTTGAGGAGTTGGAACAACGTAAAGCACAAGTTGCAAGTAACGAATTAAAGGCGAAGGCAAGAGCAGACGAAATTTTGAAAGGCGCGGTGGTAAAAAAGAATATTTTAATAGACAAGGCAAATGCCAAAATTGATGTAGCGAAAAAGGCTGGAGAAGATATTACCAAACTAGAATTAGCGAAGTGGAATGCAAGAAAAGAGAAAGAAGCTGCGAACTTAGAATTTTTCAAGCAGAACAAAGAAAAAGAATTATTAGAAATTGATAAGCTATTTATTCCGTTACGTGAAGAGGCATTAAAAAAAGGAAATGATTTAGAGATCGTCTGTGCAAATGGAAGAGTGGTAATAACGAATTTAAAACAACTTGTTGATGAAATCCCCATGTTTTTCAAGCATTTTGCTACTTTTATTAATATTTTTGGTGATAAAAAAAATAAAAACCATACTACAGGACCTATAGCAAATAAAATTGGAAACATGTTTAGGATTAATTTTGCTGAGATGGGTAAGTTTGGTGCGGTTTCCGACGATTTAATGAACAAGCTTCTCAATTTTGTGAAGCATAACATTCTATTAAAAGCTAGTTTGACAAAGTGTGCGGATCATTTGATAAAATCCTTTTCTGTTTCCACATCGGATCTTGAGAAGTTATTTGATAATGTCAATGAAAGTCATTTGGATGAATATGAAAATACCGACTTGAGAAATAAGTTGGCAGCAACTTTAAAAGTTCCTATAGATGCTATAAAAAAAGCATATGGGGAGTTATTTAAGGATTTTTCTAGTTTTAAAGAAGGAATCAATTCGTCTTTATTAATTGAGTCTATTGATAATTTTAAGAATAAATATCAGAAGCAAGCCATAGATAAACTGATAAATGATTTAATTAAGGCGGTTGATACATTAGCTACAGGGACTAGAGAAAATAATTTGGAAGATCTTACAGCCGAGAAAGTAGCATTAGAAAGTAGAAAAAGCAAAATTAGTGTCAAATTGGGGCTAGAGATTGATAAAATAAAAGCTGGATCGCAAAAACGCATCAATTTAGAAAAAGAATTGTACGATTTAAAAAAAATAGTAAAAATAGCTATTTTGGAAAAGCAGCTAGATATAAAAATGCATCTGAAACCAAAACCTGAAGATGCACAAAATTTTAAAAATGAAATTGCTGAACTAACAAAAGAATTAGCAACATTAAAACCAGAAGTCGCACAACAAGCCGCATTAGAAAAAGATCTGAATAAATTCAAGATAGCGCATAAAAAACAAATCCTCTTTAAAGAAGAATTGAATGAATATGTTGAAGGAACGGATGAGCGACAACAAATCCAAGCGCAAATTGATGAATTACAACCCGATGTTGATCAATATGTCGCGAATAAAGATAATTACAAGAAATTAGAAGTTGAAAAAAACAATTTATTACAGTTGGAAAAGGAAATAAGTAATCGCCTTACAATGGAAGATGAGTTGAAGGCATTAATGGAAATGGATCCTAAATCACCTGTAACTATCGAATTAAAAAAATTACTTAATGATTTGGAAAATGGGACTGCAAAAATAGCGATATTAAACAAACGAATAAATTCGAATGCAGATACTTGTGATGCTGCTATCAATAATTTGACAGAAAAAATGAGGGAAATTCCGTATTCAATTCTCAGCCAAAAAAATTGTCTATTAATAAAGAAGGGAATAGCTAAGTTAAGCAGTCAAGTGCAAAATGATTTGATGGTTTTCCAAAAAATGGAACAAAATTTGAAAGATCGAAACTGCCTTCAAGCAGATGCGTCAATTGAAGACATTCGAGAATTTAGTTTTTTTGCTCAATATTTAGGTTATACTCAATTGAAAGAGGCCATTGAGTTAGATTTAGACAAAATGCCTACTGGTCAAAAAGAGATTGCAGAATTGGAGAAACTATCTTATGAAAGAGTTTCAAAACCGATAGAAAATTTCCCGGATTTTAAGGTAGTTTCGGTTAATGAAAAAACAACCGAAATTTATTGGCGAATCCCTGCTAAAACACCATTAGTAACTAATGTAATAAGTGACACTTTTGTTTCCTTCCCAGGTTTGTTCCAATCCCCCATCGAAAATTCCCCAGCAATACCGGTTCACCATGGAAGGATTGTCACATTAAAAATTGGACGTTGGAGTTACCATCAAGATAGAGTATGCATAGAGTTGCATGGTCACGCCAACGTACCTATGGTTGCAGGACTTAGTTATGATTATAAGGTTACACTTGGGAATCTAACTTATGATTCAAGAACTATGAATAATTCTAAAGATATAATTATAATGAATACTCCGGTGAGTAATGAAGGAGCGTTATATTACATACCAGAACAAGTGAGATCACAAGTTACAGCGGATGGATTTATCAACTGCAAATGTGAAATTTTTTATAAATAATATGTTGGTCTAATCATTTTATGCAATTTGTACATTTTAAAAATGAAAAAGAGTTACATACGACAGCTGAAGGGTTTATCAACTTCAAATGTGAAATACAGTTAACTTTTTTATAATTTATTAATTCGTGTTCATTAGGTTTCATCCGGGAGTGGCGGATCAAACAAAGCGAAAGAGGACTTTCGCACTCTAAAAGCTTCGCGAAGCTTTGAGGATAAGAATTTTCTAATTTTACGCGAAGCGTTTAGAGTGCGAAAGTTCTCTTTCGCTTTGTTTGAAACCGCCAACTCCGGAAGAGGTTATGGCCTGATAGCCCTGTGTTGCGCTCACTTACGTAAGCAAGAGCAAATAAAACTTGATTTAAGATAACGAAAGAATATGGAATTTTTACACTGTAATAACGATGTTGCTTTTGATGACATCATGAAACAATTGTTAAAAACAACGGATCTCAATCAAGTAAGTTTTATCAAGGTTGGGGATTATTTTAAACCAATAGTCTATTTAAAATTAGGTATCATTACAACAGTCTGTAGGCTTTTATCTAACCTATTTTAACTTATCTAACGCTCTTTGTTAGCGTAAACGAACATGTTACAAAAGTATTGGCTTTTAATTTGTTAATTCAAGATAATGATTTAGTCTAAATATTAGGAAATAAAATAGTATGGAATTTGTACATTGTAATAATGATGTTAGTTTTGATTTAATCTTTAATCAATTAATCAAAACGAATGATCTCAATAGAGTGAGTTTTATCAAAGTTGGTAATTATTATAAACCTATCATATTGATGAATCAGGGATTAGCATTCAAAATTTATAGATGGTTTCAAAATTTTTTTTGCAGTCGACGTGAAAAAGTCGTTCTGGAAATTTTTGCTTTTTTGAATAAAAACATTGAATTTGCTGCTAAAAAGGGATTGGCTGTCAAAGAATTGGGATGGGCTATACTCTCTCAGGTTGGTGGGGGCGGTTCTAACAAAACTATTCAAAGAGTTTTTAAAGAAACCATATTTTCTATCAATAGCGTTAATGAAGAAATATATAAAAGCGATTATGATATTCAATCTCGTCACAAAAAACTTGAAGATAAATCGAAAGAGATCGATGAAAAGCTTGCTCAGGCCAACTCTGAGGCTGCTAATATTGTCAAGAATGCAAATGTACATAGCGAACAAACAAAAGAAAATGCCGCTAAATTAATTGCTGAAGCTGAAGCATTGAAAGAAAAAATTCATAACGATATCGATCGATTACAAAGTGCTAAAAAATCAGAAATTGACACAACTTTTGATCTTTCTAAATCTAAGGCTTTAGAAGAAATCGCTGGTATTGATACCAAAATATTTCATTTACATATTGATCTTAGTAAGCAAGCATTGGATCTAGATATCACCTGCAAAAATGGGAAAGTTATTCAGGCAAATTTAGCCAAATTAAAAAAAGAAATTCCTTTTTTTAATAACAACGATAATTTGGTGCCTTTGAATGATGCTTTGGGAGGCTTGGATGAGGATGAAAAAGAAGGGGAAAATGTAGTCAAAAAATATAAAGTCACTTTTGGAAAAAATAAACAAATCGCTGATTTTTCTGAAAAATCGGTTCAATCACTTCTTTATTATGTTGAAGATGTAATCTTTATTAAAGAAAATATGACTCGTTCTTTGAATTTGATAATTGATAAATTCAGAAGATCGATGACTGAAATTGATTCTATTTTAAAACCTGTTTGCCAAAAAGTTATTTCATCAAGTGCAGATCATGATTTATATGGAACTGTACAGCACCACCTAAAAGAGATGTTGATTTTACAAGATGAAAAGCAGATCAAAGAGCCACTAGTTAAATTTTTCAATAAAATTACAGAGTTAAAAGAAAAAATAGAAAAGGCTTCGCTTAGTAATCTGTCATTAGAGATTGAAAATTTAGCTAAGGATACTGATGTATTTAAAACAGACTGTATGATTCATGTAGGAATAACTTTTTCACAACCTTTATGCAAATCTTCCATTGATCCTCAAAGCCTCCTAAGATTAAAAGCATGCATTGCAGAATGCACCTCCTTGGCAAGTCTGAATAAACCGAAAAATACGACTCCTTTGAATAATAAATATGATAATGCCGCAGAATTTAATGAGCTTCTGAATTTATCAAGATATTTATCTTATGACAACTTTGCTTCTGCATTAGAGGATCGCTTTGATGCCAAAGACATGTCTTTTGATGAATTATTGAATTTGATGACTCACGAGAAACCTGTAAGTGAAAAAGTCTTCAGCCGCATCTGTCAAGGGGCTGAAAATAATATCAAAGAACTTTTATCCCACGCAAGATTTAATGAGATACACATCAGTTATTTACTTCATCTTCTAAAAAGTGACATGCAAATAGCTGAGGAAAACTTATTACTCGCAATAGTAGAAAATTTTCAAATAAAAGCGATTGCCAATAATAGGACGGTTCAAGAAATCTTTGATGAAAAATTTAACGGAGAGAGAATCCTAGATTATATTCGTTTTGAACATGTTCCAAAGGCAACTTTTGAAAAAATTAAAGCTAATTTACCTTTACCGGATCAAAAAACGTGGGACGATTTTTTTAATAAGAAAGTAGTTCGAAATATCAGGCCGTTAAGACTGAATCTTTTTACACTTAATGTCATCAATGATAAAAAGGCTGATATTTCTTTCAAGATACCTGTGGATAACATTGTTGGTATGTTACAAAAGCCAGTAGCTCACCAGCATGTTCAAAATTTTGCTTTTGCCAATACTAATTGGAATATTATTTATGGGACTACAACAACCCAACAAAATAAAATTTATGTCACAATTAACAGAAAATTGCCATGTCCTAATTTTGATTATAAATTTCAATTGGGAAATATTTTACTTGATTCTGTGAAAAATGAAAATCCAAAGAAATTGTTACATAAATTTGTGCAATTAAGTACAACTAAACAAGCGTATGTTTATTACACTTCTGAACAGATGTTGTTGAATGCAGATAAACAAGGGTTTATTAATTTTAAATGTGAAATTAATTTAGATAAACATAATTAATATACCACTCGCAGGTACGATTGACTATTTTTTTGTGCGTGAAAGCTCCCGCGGTTGAGCGATCGTAAGTCACCCCATATTAGAAAAATATAGGGTGACTTACGATCGCTCAACCCCGGGGCTTTGACGCACAAAAAAAACATCAATCCTACCTGCGCGTGGTATAATTGGATAAAAACGATGGAATTCTTACAAATAACAGATACGAATGAATTTAATGCGACACTTGAGGGCTTGCTGTCGGCAAAGAATGTCGATGAGGTGAGTTTTTCTAAACGTGATAATCGGTATAAACCAATTCATACAAAAAATCAGAGTTTCGCACTTTCTATATACAGATGGTTTCAGAATTACTTTTGTAATCGTAGAGAAAAAGTCATTCTCGATATTTTTGCTTTTATGAAAATAAATTTTCATTTTGCCCATCATAAAAAAGAAGATATTAGAAATCTTGGCGATCGATTAATCACTCAAGTTCATCCTAGTTCCAAAAAACATATCCAAGACGTTTTCAACAATTTTATAAAGTCTTGTAACACAGTAGATGATGCAATTGTGACGTGTAACAGCAATTATGAAGCGAGGTTGAATGAGGTCAATGATATAGCACTAGAAATTGAGAAAAAGGAAAATATTGTCAAGGGGCAAGTAGAAAGAATTATTTCTGAGGCGAATGCAGAGAGCGATGGCATACGGATGGCAGCTGACAGCGTAATGGCAAAGGCAACGACCGAAGCACAAAGAATTAATGAAGAATCTTCCGCATTTCTTCAAAAGAGAAAAAATGAAATTAATGATGGGATAGAAGCCTATAAACAACAAAAAGAAAATGAAATCAAGGATGCATGTCTTCAAGTTTCACAAAAACAAAATGATGAATTAAAAAAGACCCTACTAGATGTGGTGATCCGTTGTAAAGATGATAAACGGGTCGGAGTTAGTTCAGCAGTTTTAAAGGAAGAAATTCCCTTTTTCAGTAATTTAACTCATTTTTCTTCTTTCCAAAAGCAGGATACTGCCGAAACGCAACCTCATCAAATTAGCTTAAGTGATGATCCAGAAAATCCAGAATATTCAGAAAAAACAATTACTAATTTTTTATTAGTTGTTGATGAAGTCATTTTCCTTAAACAAAATACACTTAACCATATAGGTCGAATTCATGATCAATTAAAAAATGGGTTAGGGGAATTAAATCTTCTTTTCGGCAATGTTATTACTTTATTGAAGGGAAACATCCAATTTGATGAAGGAGCTGATCCCATTTATCATATACAAGCGATAGAGGAATTCTGTCTCGAACAATTTAAAATAATAAAATCGCCTTTTGAAACTTTCGTGGATGCCATTTCTAAAGTCAAAAATAACAAAATTCAATCGGTTAAGTTATTAGAAAATTTCATTAAAAATCCACATCAAGACATTCAAAATACCTCTTCGGATGCTTACACAAAGTTTAATGAAAGAATTCAATCATTGATCAAATATTTAAATTTTAAATCTATTGATTCTAATCATTCTAAGTTCCAATCTCAATTAAATGAAGAAGTTAGAAATATACAAAAAAATATTGAACGTTTAAATGAAATTGATAAAACCCCGATTGAACATATCCAAACACCTATATTGTTTCAGGATATAGCATGTCAACCCGAAGATCTATTCGAGCTGATAAAATTAGCCAATTTCCTTTCTTACGAATGTCTTCAATATTTTATTTCTAATGAATTTGCAAATATAAAATTTACATCGATTGAATTAATTGATTGGATGATAAAAATTCCTGATGATATTGAATGGTTAAGCGATTCTCTTAGTGAGAATGCTGGAAAACAATATTTTGAAATTTCCCTTGATCCTCGTTTTCATCAAATATCTCCTGAGTATCTGCTGAAAATGGTTAAAGCGATTAAGGGTTCATTCTCAGAAAGATCCTTATTCACAAGCTTGCAACAATATTGTGAAAAAAAGTTTGGTTCTTACGAAGTATTAGATAAGAAAATTAAAGGAGAGCGTTTATTAGATCATGTTCGTTTTGAACATTTCCTGAATATTGAATTTGATAAAATTAAGTCAATATTGCCTTTGGAAGATCAACAACATTGGGCAGGATTTTTCAATAAAACCAAATCAATCCCGATAAGACCCATCCGTCTAGATCCTTTTAACATCGTTCATACGACAACGAAAAACACGATGTCCTTTCGCATCCCATTGGCTCGCATTAATCATTTGTTGAATCTTCAACAAGGGGAGGAGACGATTCAATACTTTAACATTAAGACAAATAAATTTAGGCTTGTAGTAGGCAACTCGAATAAAAATGGTCATAATGGAAATAGGGTTTATATTTCGGTAATGTGTCAAAAACCCTGTCCGGATTTTCATTACAAATTTAATATTGCAGGTATGGTTTACGATTCGAGAAAAAAAACTAACAATAATAATGTTGTTGCAAATTATAGGTCAAAATTATTAGGTCTAAAACAGACTCCTATTCGTGAGGCGGTAATTAGTTATAAGCCTGAAGATTTGAGACCTTATTTCACAGCGGACGGTGTTATTGAATTAATTCTAACGCTTCGATTGTTAAAATAAATATATTTTAACATTCTAGATATCAATAATTTGAAGTCTTTTGAGTTCGTTTTTGCTTAAGGCTAAAAAAAATTGATTTAAATCTAGAATTTACTTCATTAGCTCGTTAGATCGTCTGGTTCAAAGCCCTATGCAAAGAGGCTGTAGCAAAAAAGGAAAGCGAAAGAGGACTTTCAGCGGGTAAGGAACAGGCCTAGCCTGCCCTCCCCGTTATCGCAATGGGGTCATTTCCCCATATTTACCGGCGTACGTGTTTCTCGTACCGGGCGGTGCCAAAATAGT
>JACDES010000091.1 GCA_013816265.1 Parachlamydiaceae bacterium
TTTCTACGATCTTCCAATTTAGTTTCTCCCCACGCCATAAACCCCTCATTGTTAAAGAGATAATTATAGCATAAAGTGTAACCTATGTGGTTGTGTTAAAGTGTAACCTATGTGCCTTGGTCGGACCGGAGTATTTCTCTCTTTGGCGGGGCACTATGCTTGATCTCTATGATAATGATCGATTCTGGATACGCTCTAATGGCTTCCGCTTTAGTTGTTCTAATTTACTATGTATCTCACAGGCGCCAACATCAAAGCTCTTGGAACGATATTAGAGAAGGCATTTTACTTTTCTTTTCACGTTTTGCCGTGTATCGCTTAGCCTTAAGTGAATCAGTCTCCAAATCTTGGAGACCACACTTACTTGTATTTGCTAAAGAAAATGATGGTTCTCTATTGCAATTCTCAGAAGCCGTTAATCAAGGTAAAGGTTTTTTTACGATGGCTTCTTTTGTGAAAACTCCGCTGAAAAGTGAATTTGAAAAAAAAGAATTACAAAAAAGCATTACGAAAAAATTAATGGATCAAAAGATACAAGCCTTTGTTGAAGTAAGTTATGCTGAAAAGATTTATTTGAGTATGAATCAGATGATTGAAAGCTATGGGCTTGGTCCTTTGAAACCCAATACTATTATCTGTGGAATTCATAAAAATGACGACTTGGAAGATTTTGCATGTGTGATAAACAAGGCCTATCATAGACATTGTAATATGGTTATTTTAAACAGCCAAAACGATAGTCTTGATTCAAGGTTTGTCGGCGGAGACCTACATGTTTGGTGGCATCCCCATCATAAGGAAAATGGAGACTTAATGTTAGTGATCGCCTATATGTTAACACGTCATACTTTGTGGAAAAAAGCAAAGGTTTGTTTAAAAGTATTGGTAGAATCTGAAATAGATCGCGCAAGAGTCCTAGAAGAGTTTAAAGAACTCAGCCGTATCAGAAGATTGTCCTTAAATATTGAAATCTTAGTAACTGATGATCCAGTTAACAATTATTTAAAATATGTCACCGCAATTTCGAAGGATGCAAGCATTGTTTTTCTTAGTTTAGCTCCTCCATTATCAGAAACACCGGTAGAAGAATACTATACATACTTAAAATCAATGGTTAGTTTTTCTAAGGAATTTCCCTCTGTAGGTTTGGTTCTAAGCTCAGAATTTACTCCATTAAATGATGTTTTATCTTAAAAGTTAAATAGTGGCAGGTATACCACGCGCGGATAGGATTGACCATTTTTTTTGCGCGTGGTAAACTCACCCTCATTGACATGGATGCTGAAAGCATTTCCAAAATGAAAGCGAAAGCTTTTTTTCGCTTTGTTTGAAATTAATCATCGTCTTTGAAGCGATAACCAACTCCACGAACGGTTTCAATACCATCGAAATTTGGACCTAATTTCTTTCGTAATGACGCAATGTGAACGTCGATATTACGATCAATAATGAAAGCATCATCATTTTGAACATCATCTAGAAGCTGATTTCTTGTCAAAACCTTCCCTCTATTTATCAATAATCTTCGTAAAATTCCAAATTCAGATAATGTGAGAGGAATATGTTTATCTTTCTTACGTAATAAATAACGATCTACTTCTAATGTAAAATCATTAAATGTTATTGTCGATTCTTCTTGTTCAGGCTCTAGCCCCCTTCTTAAGACGGCCTTAATACGTGAAAATAGTACTTTTAAAGAAAATGGCTTAGCCACATAGTCATCTGCACCAAGTTCAAGACCGAGCACAACGTCCAATTCTTCACTTTTAGCTGAAATAATTATTATTGGTATTGCGTTAAGAGCAGGATTGGATTTAATTTTTCGACAAACATCTAATCCATTTAAACCAGGTAACATGATATCTAATACAATGAGATCAGGCTTTTCTTTTTCTACTGCTAAATACCCATTAAGTCCATCAGCTTCCACATGTATTTTATAACCTGCTAATTCACCCTGCAATTTAATGAGAGCTGCTATATCTTCTTCATCCTCAATTACTAATATTTTACTTTTTTGCATATATCACCTCAAAAATTATATTATCTATCTATATCTTTTATATCATATTTATAATTTAAATACACTATTTTTATTAAAAAAATATTAAGATCGTTTAAAAATACGACAATAACACAAGTTAGTTATTTTAAAATAGATTTATTAATAAATTAAGAATAAATATGATTATTTGTTTTAAATTTATGCTTTTATTGTTTAATTTTTTTTCCGAATTTGGTATACTAATTAAAAAAATGCCAACATTAAGAGTTTTTCTATGTTTTATGTGTTGCTCCTCTATGCACTTTTTGCCAGTGTTTTTACGATTGCCAAAGTTGGTTTAGAACATTCACAACCATTGTTTTTTGTTGGAAGTAGGATGCTTTTGGCTGCGTTAATATTGCTGGCATATCAAAAGTTTGTTAAAGGAGAAACATTTTCATTCAATAATCAATCGTGGCGACGCATTTTTAGGTTGGGCATCTTTAATATCTATTTAACCAATATTTTTGAATTTTGGGGGCTTAAATATCTTACATCCTTCAAAACTTGCTTTATTTATAGCCTCTCCCCCTTTATTTCTGCCCTATTTTGTTATACAATGTTTTCAGAAAAGTTAGGTTCAAAGAAATGGATTGGTCTTTTGATAGGAATTGTTGGGTTTTTGCCGATTCTCTTGACACATACAGCTAGCGAAGAAGCAACAGGTCATCTTTTCTTCTTCTCATGGGCAGAACTTTCCGTGATGCTAGCAGTCATATCGAGTGTTTATGGTTGGATAGTGTTAAAACAGCTCATTAATGATAATGGTGTTTCACCAATTAATGCAAATGGGTTTAGTATGTTGATTGGTGGTGTAATAGCTTTAATCCATTCTGCATTTGTAGAAAATTGGGACCCTCTTCCAGTAACCAATTCAACAATATTTCTAGAATGCACACTAGCACTTATCGTTATTTCCAATCTAATTTGCTATAACTTATACGGATCTCTTCTTAAGAGATATTCAGCAACATTTATTTCTTTTGCCGGTTTAACAACACCTCTTTTTACCGCACTACTAGGATGGATTTTCTTGGGTGAAATTGTAACCTGGCCTTTCTATATTTCTTTCGCTATTGTGTTTATGGGGCTTCTATTATTCGATCAAGAAGAGCTCAAACAAAGCTACCAAGAGAAGGTTTTAGTCTGAGTTTTGTTTTTTTTGACTTTACGACACAGTAAAAAAAGATTGTATTAATTCTGTTTCTCATCTATAAACCTTGGTTTTTAAACCTTTGCTTTAAATACAAATAATCACATTTAATAAATATGACTTCACCACATTCTGAGAAAAAGATTTATATAGATTTTGAAAAAGAATTCTATAAAGACATCCTTCAAACACTAATCACGCCAACTTCAGAGAAATTCCAAAAAATATTAAAATCTTTTTCGACTTTTAACCTTTTTTTCTGTGCATTGATTGCAGGAGAAGTCTTTTATCTACTGTTTCATCTTACTTTTTTGGTACAGGGATTCGTTCTAGCTATCCATTTGGCATTAGTTTTTGCAACTGTTTTTTCCTTTTTCACACTCCGCTTATACTTTCAAACTAAAAAAGCAGAAAAGTTTGTCGCACTTAAGAATGATTTTATTAATGCAGTAAAAAGTTCGTTAAACTTTCAAGAAAATAATTCTGAGCATCATCTAACTATAGCGTCCATGTGCTGTAAATTAGCTGTTCACTTGCATGATCAAGAATATAAGGTATATTCTTTTGGTCCTTTATTCAATTTTATTGCTCCATCAATAGAAAAATTAAGCTGTTGGTGCCATTGGCAAGATGTTCATTTTATGAAAGAAATGCTTTTAAATATATCTGTCGATGAACATATTAAATTGGTAAAAAGTGAACCTACAAATTTAGAGGTCCATGCAGGGTTAGCTAACGCCTACGTTATCTTATCTGGTTTGTATGTAGATCCTCGCACTATTGAGGGTCATGATGATGAGCGGTGGATTCCTCACAATAAATATCAAGGATATTTCAAACAAAAATTCCGTTTGGCTGCTGAAAGAGCAATAGAAGAATTTAAGATACTTAGCGCATATGCACCAAATGACCCTTGGGTTTACGCACAGCTTGCTTTTAGCTATCATGATTTGCAGATGCCTAAAGAAGAAATTAAAGCCTACGAAACAATCCTTGAATTATGCCCTGAAGACAAAGAGACCCTTTTTAAATTGGGTCGGTTGTATTTTGAGCAAGGCCTCAATGCAAAAGGTCTTCAGCTTTATGAAAATCTAAAAAAATCAAATTACAACAAGGCAGAAAGCTTAATCCATTATTATGGAGATTATTCTAACTCTAAACAATTTGATTCATTAACTGTGGGATGATATATACCACAGCGGTATTCCACGCGTGGTATTTCTCAATAATGCTGTCGAGATCGCATTAAGAAAAAGGATAAATTATGTTATGTCCCCATTGTGGCGCAAAAATTGAAGAAAAATTTATATTTTGTCCTTCTTGTGGAGAAAAACTTCCTCCTCTTTCCCTCACCTCCTCTAACGATTTCATAGATGGATCGAAATCAAATACCGTTGTGAAGAAAAAAGCAATGCCTCTTTGGTTTATAATCCTTGCTATTTTTTCCGTTATTGCTCTTATTGGCGTGACAGCAGGAATTTTATTTACCGAAAGCTTAGTCGATGTGATAGACAATCAATTACAAGCACTACGCGAAGATAATGTAGATAAAGCTTATTATGCGTACACTGCTAAAGAATTTCAACAATCAACATCCCTTGATGAATTTCGTGATTTTGTTACCGCTTACCCCGTTTTTAATCACAATCAATCTGCCCATTTTACACAGCGCTCCATCAAAAATAATATTGGAACACTTAAAGGGAATATCACAACTATTGATCATCTCAAAGTACCTATTGAGTATAAATTATTAAAAGAAGATAGCAAATGGAAAATATTGAGCATAAGACTTCTTAAACCAGAATTACTTAAACCTGCAGCTGTCTCAGGCAATACAGAACAGCTTATAGATCTAGTAAAAAAGCAACTCACCGAAATCAAACAGAATAAATTAGAAGACGTGTACAAAAATTATTCATCTAAAGAATTTTCTGAAGCTACATCTGAAAATGCATTTCAAAGCTTCATAAAAAAATATCCCATTTTGAATCAATACGACACCTTTTCAATAAGTAAAACATCACTAAAGAATAGTATTGGAATTGTTTCTGCTGTTCTGAATAAGAATAATGAAAATGCATATATAAAATACTATTTGGTTCAAGAGAACAATGCTTGGAAAATATGGAGTATGCGTATTTTATCATCTACAGAAGAAGAAAAAGAAGAAAAAGCTGATCAAGAAACTGTCTCTAAAGATTTGGAAAAGGAAACTAAAATTTCTAACGTTAAACTTGGAAATCAAGTTGATCTTAGCGGCACAATTCAAGGCCCGACATTAACTTTTAAAGCTGAAGCTGGAGATGTTTATGTTAATGTGGAAATTATTGGAGGTGTTAAAGGGGAAACAATCCAAATGAATTTTCAACATGTTGATAGCCACACCTCTATTCCTGCAAGAGCTTCAATTGCCGAAAATGGGAATAGCATGATTGTATCTGTTTTTTCGCCTCCGGCTGGAGGATGGCCTAAAGGGACATATCAATTAATTACGACTTCATCCTCAGGTTTGAATAAAACAATAGATTTTACAATCGAATAGTGCAAAACCAATGTATATAGTTGCCGGCATCTTTCGTAATAGAAAACTTAATGCACCAAAAGGTGAAAATACGCGGCCTACTGCTAGCCATTTAAGAGAAACTTTGTTCAACATCTGTCAGACCTATGTAGAAGATTCCCGTTTTTTAGATCTTTTTGCTGGATCCGGTGCTGTAGGCCTCGAAGCTATTAGTCGAGGCGCAAAATCTTCGACTTTTGTTGAAAACCATAAGGATGCAATTCGCTGCATTCAACAAAATATCAAATCTTTGGCTGTAGAAAATCAATGCATCCTTCATTCAGGAGATGTTTTCAAAGTACTTGAAAGATTAGAACTAAACAAAAATCAATTTGATATTATTTTTGCCGACCCACCTTATCATGTTCATACAAAAATTCCTGAAATTCCCTTTTCTGAAAAAATTATCCGATGGATCGATGAAAACAATTTATTGGTATCAGGAGGAACCTTATTTATTGAAGAGGCATTTGAGCATCAACCTCAAATTAGTGATTTAAAAACTCTTAAATTAAAAAACTCACGTCGTGTTAGCAGTGCGATCCTTCAACAATATGTTCGGTGCTAAAAGAAAATTTTATGAATCAAAAAATTGATATCTTAATGGCAGTGTATAATAATGCCGATTATCTCACAACTCAGCTACAATCGATTTTTGATCAAACTTATTCTAATTTTCGACTCATTATCCGAGATGATTGTTCAAAAGATAACAGTGTCGCCATTGTAGAAGAATTTTCTCAGAAGTATCCTGGAAAGATCTTATTAATTCAGGGAACGGAAAATCTTGGTGCACTTGGTAATTTTATTTCCCTTCTGGATTATGCTAAAGGAGATTATGTTTTATTTTCGGATGGGGATGATTATTGGCTTCCGACAAAAATTGAAGAGACGCTTGCAGTCATGTTAAAAAAAGAAGCTGAATATGGGACTGAAACTCCAATTTTAATACATACCAATTTAAAAGTTGTAGATCGAAATCTGAAAATAATCAATGAATCCTTTTGGGATTATTCCAAGATTAACCCTCAAAAGGCAAAAACATTAAATCGTTTATTAGTACAAAATGTGATTACTGGTTGCACAATGCTTATAAACAAATCATTAGTCTCTTTGGCAACACCCATTCCGAAAGGTGTGATCATGCATGATTGGTGGTTAGGACTTGTTGCTGCAGCTTTTGGACAGGTTGATGTTATACCGAAAGCGACAATTTTATATCGCCAGCATGGAAAAAATGAGGTCGGTGCTAAAAATTTTAATGGCTTATCAATCTATTTAGCTTACGTAAAGAAAATTTCTAGTTTGGAAGGTCGTAATCAATTACGTAAGAATTTGCATAAAACCATGGATCAATCTGCTTTATTCTTGAATAAATTTGCGAATCATTTAAATTCAGAGCAATTAAAAGTCGTTCAGTATTATATATCGATAAAAACAGCGGGTACCTTTCAAAAGAGAAATTTATTTTTTAAGCATCGTTTTTTCAAACAGTCCTTAAGTAGAAATATCGGTATGTTCTTTCTCCTTTAATTATACCACGCGCAAAATAATTATCAATCCACCCGAGTGTGGTCTAGATAAGTTAAATTAGATTAGATAAAGGCCTAGCGACTCTTTGTTAAACTTATGCAAATGCTTATACTTATACATTTATACTCCAAAGTTATCTCAAAACTTGGTTAAAAAGCCTTCATGTTCGATTTATTCGTCTATCTTTTTTTCAATATATATATACATTAAATAAAATTTTATTATTATTAGCGATGAAAGATGAAGACAGTCTTTCAAAAGAGGAAACTTTAATCAATAAGAAGGAGTATCAAGATGAGAATTGACCCTAATTTCAATTTACCCTTTTACAATGATTCAGCTTTAAAAAAAGAGATACCGAGCTCTAGTTTGTATGATTTAGATTTGGAAATCAGAGAAGAAGTTGATAAATTCTCAGATCTTCCCTTTTCTCCAAGTCAAGCTGGTTGCTCAGCAACTTGTCAAGGTTGCACACAATCTTGCCGTTGTTAATTACTAAGTAACCAAAATTAGCGCGTTTTGGATAAGTTCATAGGAAAATAAATGTTGCTTATCCAAAATTCGCTTTAAATAATTCACTGCCCAAAATCAATTTAATATCCTGAACACCTAACTACAAAGTCCTTATTGGCCCGATTCATACACAATCATTTTCTGAAAAAGTAACATAACCAACTGTAAGTCCGTTAATTCCAGAAAAAATTAATATTTTTGAATTTTTTTGTTTTTCATTTCTCACCTATATCGAAAACTCAAAATGTATAGATTTTTGTTGATTTATTTTATACAGGAACCTTAAAAGTATTGCATTCATAGAAAAGGAGCTTAGAACATGCTATTTAAACGATTACTCATTCTTGCTACATTTACACTCATTGGAATCACTTCAATCGGTTTTGCAGATGAATGCTTTCAAAGTGTGGAATTTGGATTAGGTTGGCGCCGCGACGACCTTAAATGGAAAGCTAATCGAATGGAAGAGAGTAGTGGAAGCGCTGTGGCATCATCCCATATTAACTTCAAAGACATCGAAATGTATACAGCTCATGGAAAAGCTAAATGGGCTGGCTCTGAATACTATATTAGACTCTCAGCAGATTATGGTATTTCTGATAAAGGGCGTGCTAAAGATAAATTTCGTCTCGATGCCTCCTCCTTATTTAGCAGTGAGGTCGGTGCGCATGTTAGCGATCCCGTCAAAAGAAGAAGCGAATTTTATGATTTTAGCGGCGCTGTTGGCTATCCCCTCACTTTTTGCGAATGTCGACTCCTAGCCGTTCCTTTAATAGGCTTTTCTTATCATCGTCAAAGAATACGCGTGAAACACCGTAGACATGAACGGTCTTCATTTACTTCTGATTTTAGTCTAGATTCAAGCAGCAACCCATTTGACGCAACTAGTACTTCCGATTTATTTAGCAGTAGCAGTAGTTCTTCGGAATTTAATCCTTTCTCAGATGACTCTGTATCACAATTAGCTAGTTTAATCGGTTTTCATCCAAAAAAGAGAACAAGTAATTACAGATTTACATGGTATGGTTTTTATATCGGTACAGACATTGCTTATGCTTTAGATTCTTGCTGGACAATCTTTACCGAACTTGAATATCACTTTTATGATCGATGCCACCGTAAGAGAAAATCTTTTACCGCCGTTGATTTCGTTGACGAATATCATTCAGAAGGTATTGCACACGGTTTTAATGGTACTATTGGTACGACATTTGCTATGGGCAGTTGCTGGTTTTCAACTATTGCTGTCGACTTTAAATGGTGGAAATCAAATGGAAAAAAGCAAGATTCATTACAATGGAAATCAACTGGAATCAACATTACGCTAGGTTACATGTTCTAGTTTGAAAGAACGGTGTTATACCACGCACGTGGTATAACACTTATATAATGTTAACTTTTCTTCAAATCTGATTTTTTAATAAGTTTTCTCAGCAATAGATCGCTTTGTGTTAGGTAAGCTAAAAACTGAATAAATATTGATAAAAAAACAACTTCCCAGTATTGCCAAAGCTTTCACAGGTGCAGAATCTGTAAAAAAAGTACTCATCCAGCCCACACCTCCAGGTCCCACAACTTCAGAAACACACCATACCATCCCCATTAAAAATGCGCTGATTGTACTTGGCTTATCAGGAACAAGACGTGCTCCTAATGATACACCTATCGGATGAACAATTGATAATGAAGCTCCTAATATAAATAATGAAGTTAAGATTAAATTTTGTGAGTAATTTCCCAAAAAAATAATAATATAAAAGGCAATTCCAGCTAGTCCTGTTGCATAATACATGACACTACGTGCTGAAAATTTATCTGCTAAATATCCTGCAGGGATCATCATAATGGTCCCTCCCAAAATCAAACATAAATGACCCCCTCCCATACAAATCCAATCAGTATGACCGTGCGTTTTTAATACGTCAGGTAGAATAAATATTGTTCCCCACAAGAGTATTTGATTTGTGACCAATGATATATATAGCGAACGTAAATCACTTCTTTTAAAAAATGTGATAAAATCACTCATTTTAACTTGATGAGACGTTTCGTTAGTTATAGGAGAAATTGGAAAATGATAAAATAACAACACAAACCCTAATACCAATGCTGGCAGAGCCAACCAATAACTATGTCCTGGAAATGAATCATTCATATGAATAAAGAGTATTTGACTAAAGGCTAAACCTAGACTTCCACCAGATGCAAAAATAGTCATAAACAATCCTCGACGATAAGGATTTAAACTATTCACAAGTCCTGCTGCAGATGGATGAAATGCGCCAGATCCAATGCAAGTTAATAAATAAAGACCAAAAAATGCACCATAATGGGAAAAATAGATTAAAAAAGCCGCTGACGTGGCTATTAAAACGCCAAAAATCAATATTTGTTTACGATAACCACGATCACTAAAAATACCAAAAAAAAGTTGGGATCCCTCCCCTACAAAAGATCCCCCAGCTACAATAATGCCTGCAGTTGCTAAGTCGACTTTAGCCATTGATTTAAAAACAGGCCAAATACCGAACATGACATCAACTAAAAAATGACCAGCCCAAAGTAAAAGAAGAGCAACCCAAATTGATGGTTTTTTAATAAGTGATGACATAATAACCCCCATTTTCCACAATTCGGATTATAAATAACGACTATTTAAAATAAAGATAAATCAAAATAAAACTTATTAATTTATAACTTATCCTCACAAAATGATGGATTTTGTATTCTAATTTAAAAAAATCAAAATCTGATTGTTTTTTAAAAATTTTCATGCATTTTGATGAAAATAAATCGTTTAGGATGGACAAAAATATAAGAATGCTTTTATGTTCGGCTTGGATTCAACAAATCACTTGATACTGTTGAATGAATCATAAACCAATTGGAGGAATTATGGAAAAAAGTAAATTAGCGAAGTTAGCATTAACAGCTTTAGCAATTGCAAGCACATTGCCAGCAGCAGCACAAGCAAATGATGCAACAAATAGTGGTACATTCCTAGCAGCTGGCTGCAGCGCAAGCGGCAAATGCAGCGGTGCGAGAAGCAACGTGTCATATAACACACCAACTAATTCAAACCCATATAACGCAAGCACAAATGCATACCAAGCAACTGATGCTTATGGTAACCCAGTTCGCCAATCAACAACATCTGAATATAACACAAACCGTGGTTATAACACTTCTCCTAACTACACAGATTCTTATCGTTCAGAAGCTCCAGCAACAGATTGGTCAAACTCAAATCGTAGCTACAGCACGACAACAGGTGATGTTGATACGCGCGCAGCTACAGTTTCAGAAACTGATTTCCAAAAGCAATTAAATCCACAAGCTAAAGCAATCTTTTTAAGCTTAGATTCAACTGGTAGATCAGAAGCAATTCAACTTGCTGCTTCTCAAAACCAAGACAAGAATGAAGCTGTAAAAGAAGCTCAAAGAAGAATGATGGATAGAAAATCTACAGGTGGAAGCTACAATAACAACATGCGCACTAACACAAGAAGCGGCATGAGCAATTCTACAAGCGACTACAATCGCTAGATTTCTCTTATAATGTTATTAAGTGCGCTATTGCTGAGGTTATAGCGCACTTTTTTTACTTAAGTTGTTACGTACTCTCAAAATAAAAAATTAAAGTCCAATAGAATACCTTCCTAAAGGAGACAATATGACGAAAAAATCGAAACTTAACCGACTAATGATTGCTGGTATGGCGACAGGACTGCTTCTATCGCAAAATATAAATGCTGCAACTGATCAAAATAAAAGCAAAAGTGAAACTAAGGAAGCAACAAATTCACAAGATTCCTCTAAAGGCACATATAAAGAAACGGACAGCCTCCTTGACCTAGCTGCTGAAACTGGTGGTAATGTTGGGTATCATCTAATGACAGAAGATGAATTGATGATTCAATTGAATGATGAAGGTGCAAAATTATATAAGTCATTGAGTCCTGAAGGAAAAAAATTAGCCCTTAGCGTCGCAAGTAGATCATGTAATGGTACAAACGAATGTATAGGACTCAATGCATGTGCCACAAAAGACAATTCCTGTGCAGGTAAAGGAAAATGCAAAGGGCAAACAAAATGCGCTATATCAGATCCTAATTTTGCTGTGAAACTCGTAGCAAATAAGATGGCTAAAAAACGTGAAGATGCGCAAAATAATAAATAGTTTAACAAAAATCTGAAAAAAACTTTTTGATAAACTATATTGCTTTATGTACAATCCTCCTGATTCATAATTGATGTATACCTCGCGCGGCCTAAAACTTGAATTTGGAGGAAATTTGTCTCTGTTCGATATTTATATTTCTTATCTCAATAACGTATTTATATATCCACTGCCGATCCTTAATTCTAGAAGTCAGGCGCAGTCCAAATGTAAAAAAAATACAAAACTCAGGTTGTAGGGACAAAAGTTCAATGATAAAACATCAAATTCCAAATTTAGGCATAGGTATCGGGCTCAGGATCCCTCATTATGACGATATTTTCCGCTTAAAACCTAAAATTGATTGGTTTGAAATTATCAGTGAAAATTTTATGGTAGATGGTGGAAAACCAATTGAAATTCTAGAAAAAATATTAGAAGATTATACAGTCGTACAACATGGAGTCTCTTTAGCTATTGGAAGCCCAGCTCCCTTAGATTTTGATTATTTAAAAAGACTAAAAGATCTAACGAAAAAAACTAAAACTCCATGGGTTTCAGACCACCTCTGCTGGGGTAGACTGCCCGGAGCTCATTATCACGATCTATTACCTATTCCCTATACAAAAGAAGCGATTAACTATGTTGCTGACAGGGCGCGGATCGTACAAGATTACCTAGAACTCCCCTTTGCCCTAGAAAATTTGTCCTCTTACGTATCCTTTAAACAAGATGAAATGCCTGAATGGGAATTCTATACAGCTATTGTTGAAAAAGCCGATATCTACATGATGCTAGATGTTAATAATATCTATGTATCTAGTCGTAACCATGGATTTGATCCTAAAAATTATTGCGATTTTATTCCCATCGAACGCGTTCTACAAATCCATCTTGCAGGCCATTGTGATATGGGTGATTATATCCTTGATACCCATGATGCAATGGTTTGCGACCAGGTTTGGGAGCTTTATGCAAATATTTATCCAAAAACCGGTGGTGTTTCTACATTATTAGAGTGGGATGATAACATCCCTTCCTTTGAACTGACTTGGGCCGAAGCATTAAAGGCCAAAAAATTCCAACAAGATATAGCTCTAAATAATATTCAAGAATCACTGCTATCCTCACAAAAAGTAGGTGTTGTATGAATAAACAATTGATGCGTGAAAATGCAAACATTTCTATTCCTCCAGGTCTCAAATCTGTTCAAGAATGGTTCGGGAATGTGATTTCCTCCCCACTTGAAGATAATAATTACATTAAAACAATAGCTCCAAGTGGGTATTTAATTGCAGAAGAAGCTGCTCGTTATATCATTCCCACTCCAAATTTGCGTGCTCATCAAAGAATTCAAATCTACAATCAACAATATTGGTGGAGACTCCTTAAAGCAATGCATGAGAGCTTCCCGCTTGTAACTCGACTATTTGGATATCATGCATTCAATGAAACAATTGCTATTCCCTATCTCTATAAATATCCACCAGATAGTTGGTCTCTTAATACGGTGGGTGATAAATTATCAAAATGGATTATTGATGAATATAAGGCTCCTGATCAGCCACTGATCCTTAATACGGTGAACTTGGATTGGGCTTTTGCAGCTAGCTTTATCGCCTACCAAAAACCACGTTTAGATCTTACCAGCTTGATTCAATCCAATCCTGATAGTTTATTATCGTATACATTCTTTCTCCAACCACATATTCATCTTTTCAAATGGGATTACGATCTCTTTGCCTTTAGAGATGCATTTCTTAAAAAAGATGTCGATTATTGGACTGAAAATGATTTTCCCCCTCTTCCAAAAGGTAAAACTTTCCATTTTATTATCTATCGAAACATAAATAATGACATTAGTTGGAAAGAACTTAGCTTAGGTGAATATACTCTTCTACAGATTCTAAAAGAAGGATCTTCAATTGAAGATGCATGTGATCGTCTTGAAAAAAATGAAGTCATATATGAAGAAGCTGCTGTACACTTACAGGAATGGCTTCAAGATTGGGTAAGAAGAGGTTGGCTAACACTTGAAAAATAGGTCTTTATTAGACCCCTTTCATTGTGGTCTAACATACTATACCACGTTCGGGTAGGTTGTTAAATTTTTTGTGGCGTCAAAGCCCCGGGGTTGAGCGATCGTAAGTCACCCCATATTACTAATATTGGGTGACTTACGATCGCTCAACCGCGGG
>JACDES010000092.1 GCA_013816265.1 Parachlamydiaceae bacterium
CACAAAAACCACTTGAAAGACTTCTACGTAATAATCTCATATTTGAGTCGCTCTACGAGCTCTAATTCTTTTTTTATTTTTCCCGGAGTTCCTTACGTCACTCCGGGCTTTGAACAGACGCTCTACCGAGCTAACGAAGTGAATTCTAGATTTAAATCAATTTTTTCTTAGCCTCAAGCGACACGCTCCAAAGGGTTTGCCCCAAAGTTAACGCGAACCGGGCTATTTCATCCCGGCCCTACAGGCCTAATACAGGAAATTTTTTTTAAACAAATTGCTCAATCGAACAGTAAAATTAATACTTGTCATATGTGTAAAAAAAAATAATCAAATTTTTATTTGTTAAATCCATTTTTTTATTATAATTTTTTAGTTGGATTCAATGTTTAGTTGTGTTAATATTTAATTTATTTAAAATTATATTATTGTGGGAGAAAAATGATTGTAATAAATAATAACGTAAGTCTTATCCAATTGAATGAAAGTGCTAAATCACAAAATTTTTTAATTAATGAAAGAATTGATCTTAAAATTAGCGAAAGAATAGAAAATTTTTGTAAGTCGCTATTTTTTGGAGTCGTCTTTTTAATCACTCTCGGAACGAACAAGCAAGCTTATGATCTATCTAAACTATGCTGGAGACAGGTATACTACGCTAAAAAAGAACGTCGCGCAGTCATTGACGAAACTTTTGTAACTACGCACAGTGTAGTCTCCGGTGTCCTTTGTAATGCTAAAAAAATTGCTGATGAATTAGGTCAAAATCAAGAGTTTACATTATTGCTTACAAAACAAAAGCAACCTTTAACGCCTACAGACACAACTTTAAGTCCTACGAATGCAAATGAAGTCGTCAAGCAAACTGAAGCAGACACAATATTAACCATTCCTGATACTTTGTTACGATTAGTTCTGTCCTATTCTTGTCCTTACGATCAAACCGATATTATTAAGAGCAATAAAAAGATTGGTATAGCCTTAAAAGATCAGGGCAAGATTGATAGTGAAAAGTTGATTGCTTATATAAATAAAGTAATAGAAACTTTGGATCCTGAAAGTGAGGAAGTTTATCAACTTAAGGAACTTGCGAAAGATAAGGCCATTTACACAACACCGACTTTTCTTGTCAAAAGCGAAACTATTATTGATGATAGAAAATATGAAACATATACCACTAAAAATTCCTTTGTAATTGGACGGATGTATGAAATTCTTAGTAAGAATATTAGTAATGATAAGAAGCTTCAAAATAATCCAGAAGTGGCTTTACTAATCCTAAAAGGGAGCATGGAATATTTTGATCGAACAATAGGTCTCACGTCCATTTATAGCGGACGCGTTCATCATATTGATGAATATTGGCGTTTCTTTCCCTTTATTTCACAAGAATTAGCAAATAATAGAGATTTTGTTCTAATGGCTGTTAAAGAAGCAGGACATTTTCTTAAATTTGCTGCTGAAAACTTCAAGGATGATGAGGAGATTGTTTTAGCTGCTGTTCGGATGAAGCGAGCGTGGGATGTCTGTCCATTTGAATATGCCTCTGAAAGGCTAAGAAATAAAAAGAATGTCGTTATAGAGGCTATTACCCATAAACCGAGTTCTCTTGCATATGCTGTAAATTATCAAAATGATCCTGAAATTGTTGAAATGGCCATACAAATAGCTCGGATAGGCGGACCTTTCCGCTATGCATCTCCTGAATTAAGACATGACAAACTTTTTATCGCAAGTTTAATAGAGAAGGGCCATTTGGGTATCGTAAAATACCTCCCGGATTCCCTTAAGAATGATCTTGATATCATGAAGCAAGCGGTGGTCAAAGTAGGCGAATTTATCCGTTATGCTTCTCCTGAGTTAAAGAATAATAAAGAATTAGCACTTATTGCAATGAAAAGTGGGTCACATTACATTTTCGAACTTTCTCAAACATTACAAAATGACCCAGAAGTTATCGCAGTAGCTCTAAATGAAGATCCATACACCATAAGCCTGTTAAATCAAAAACAGAAAAGTATTAAAGCAAATGTTCTTATTGCTGTTAGCAAAATGGGCGAAATATTATCCTGGGAGGTAGGCGAAAACTTTCGTGATGATTTTGATGTTGTTTTAGCTGCAGTAAAAAATAATCCGAGTGTTTTTAAATATGCTTCCGAAGAATTACAAAAAAATGATGAAATAATCAAAGCTTTTAAGCAGCATCCTCCAGAGGAAAAATTAGTTTAAGTTATTGAAATTAACAAGCTAAGCGCCAATAACATAAAACCTTTGGAGTGCGGTCGCAAGCGATCTCACTCCAAAGTTTTTTGCTATTAACACTCAGATGGTTAAAGAAAATCTATGTGATATTATTACGATGAATTTCCTTTTCCATTAGCTCTTCTAAAATTTAATATTATATATTGACGCTTTTTTTTTGCAAAAAATAGGGACGCTCTCTACATTTGTATATTTATAGAAAAAAATACAATTAACCAAATCACTCAAATAAAATTTTATATCTTTGATAATCAATAACATCTTCCTAAATCTCTAATAGGAAATTTATTAGTTATCAGATAGGTATGAATCAATATTTGGGATGATACATTCAAAATAAAGTGAGTCCATGATGTTTGATAAATTCACTAATCGTGCTAAGCAAGTGATTAAATTAGCGAAAAAGGAAGCGCAACGCCTTAACCACAACTATTTAGGTACAGAACACGTTTTACTTGGTCTATTAAAATTAGGTCAAGGAGTTGCTGTAAACGTATTACGTAATTTAAATATCGATTTCGAAACAGTTCGAAGTGAAGTTGAAAAATTAGTCGGCTATGGACCTGAAATTCAAGTTTATGGCGATCCGGCGTTAACGGGAAAAGTGAAAAAAGTCTTCGAATATGCAAATGAAGAAGCCGCAAACCTTAATCACAACTATGTGGGAACAGAACATTTACTACTTGGATTGCTGAGACAAACGGATGGTGTTGCAGCTCAAGTTCTTGAAAATCTAAATGTGAATCTCAAAGAAGTTCGTAAAGAAGTTCTCAAGGAATTAGAGACATTCAATTTACAACTCCCTCCAATAATGGGATCAGGGACAAGTTCACAAGGTCAAGCGGGTGCTCAAAAGGGTGCTTATGAGAAAACCTCAACGACAAATGGTAGCAATGACAAAATGCCAGCCTTAAAAGCCTATGGTCACGATCTTACAGAGATGTGCCGTGAAGGAAAGATGGATCCGGTTATTGGTCGTAAGGAAGAAATCGAGCGTTTGATTTTGATCTTATGCCGTCGTCGTAAAAACAATCCGGTGTTAGTAGGTGAAGCAGGGGTTGGTAAAACAGCGATCGTTGAAGGATTGGCTCAAGCGATTGTGAAAGGTGATGTTCCAGATACTCTGCGCAAAAAGAAATTGATCACACTAGATTTAGCTCTAATGATTGCAGGAACAAAATATCGCGGTCAATTTGAAGAGCGTATCAAAGCGGTAATGGATGAGATTAAGAAGAATGGTAATATCTTACTATTTATCGACGAACTCCATACAATTGTGGGAGCTGGTGCTGCTGAAGGCGCGATAGATGCATCAAATATCTTAAAGCCTGCCTTATCAAGAGGTGAGTTGCAATGTATTGGAGCAACGACGACAGATGAATACCGAAAGCACATTGAAAAAGATGCGGCCCTTGAGCGTCGTTTCCAAAAGATTTTGATTGCTCCTCCAACCGTTGAAGAGACTATCGAAATATTAAATGGATTGAAGCCTGAATACGAAAAACATCATAAGGTGATATTTACCTCACAAGCGATACAAGCTGCAGCTATATTATCAGATCGTTATGTGCATGGCCGTTTCTTACCAGATAAAGCGATCGACTTGATTGATGAAGCCGGTGCTAAAATGCGCATATCAATGATGAACCAGCCTCAAGATATCAGTAAATTTGAAGTTGAAATCGAAGAAGTACGTATTGCTAAAGAAGAATCTATCAGTAAGCAAGAGTATGAGAAGGCGGCGAAATTGCGCGATAAAGAAAAAACTCTTCGTGAGCAGCTTCAACAAATACGTGCTGAATGGGAAATTAATAAAGAAGAGCACGAGGTTATTGTTGAAGATGAGGATGTCGCTAGCGTCGTTTCAAGACAAACAGGAATACCTATCAATCGCCTCACAGAGGGTGAATTGCAAAAAGTATTAAAAATGGAAGAGATCTTAAAAGAAGGTATCATCGGTCAAGATGATGCGATTAAGACAATCTGCCGTGCAATTCGTCGTAGCCGTGCCGATATCAAAGATCCAAATCGACCTATTGGGGCATTCCTTTTCCTTGGTCCGACAGGGGTTGGTAAAACACTTTTAGCCCGTTTATTGGCAATTAATATGTTCGGTGGCGAAGATGCACTTATCCAAGTCGACATGTCCGAATACATGGAAAAATTTGCTGTCAGCCGTATGACTGGATCTCCTCCAGGATATGTAGGACATGAAGAGGGTGGACAATTAACTGAACAAGTTCGTCAAAAGCCATATTCTGTGGTTTTATTTGATGAAATTGAGAAAGCGCATCCAGACGTGATGGATCTATTGCTCCAAATATTGGAAGAAGGACGTTTGACGGATTCATTTGGACGCAAAGTGGACTTCCGCAACACGATTGTGATCATGACATCCAATTTAGGTGCCGACCTTATTAAGAAGAGCACAGAAATTGGATTTGGTGCTTCAGAAGGATCTCTCGATTATGAACACATTAAGGAAAAAATCGAAGGCGAAGTTAAGAAGAAATTCAAGCCTGAATTTTTAAATCGTTTGAACGATGTAATCATCTTCCAACCACTTAATAAACAGAATCTCATGCATGTTATTGAGTTGGAGATTAAGAAGGTTCAGAAGAGATTGGAAAGACGAGAAGTTTATCTTGAGATTGACGAAGCTGCAAAGCGCTTCCTTGTGGATAAAGGATTCCAACCTGAGATGGGAGCCCGACCACTTAGACGCACCATTGAACAGTATATGGAAGATCCGTTAGCCGAGAAGCTTCTTGCGCATCCTACTGAGGGGCGTAGATGTCAAGTTACGGTTGAAAATGATCAATTAGTCTTTATCGACAAAGAAGTTTTTTCAATTTTGAAAGACAAAGATAAGGATAAAGATAAGAAGAAACCAGCAGCTGCTTCAAAAGGATAATATGAAGGACATAAAGGACAAAAAGGACAAATAGGACCTAAGGGAACTATTGTTGTCCTTTCTGTCCTTTACGTCTTTTACGTCCTTTTTGTCATTTTCTTAGGTCAGATTAAATATTGCTTTCCCATTGTTTTAAGTAGTCTAAAACCTGATCTTTCGAAGGTCGCGTTTGAAAGAACTCAATTGCTTTTGGTTGACTGCTTAAATGGGCGATTTTTGCCAAAAGATGCAGATGACGTTTATCATCGCAGGCAAACAAGAAAAATAATGTATGTACGGGCTTATTATCTAGAGCCCCGTATTCTAATGTCTTCTCTGGAAATGCAACTAATACGACATCATGATGTGCATTATGGCGTGTATCTCGCGTATGGGGAACACCAATACCATTGTTCAGTGCTGTAGGCATTAGCTTTTCGCGATCTAACAACAATTCCGAGATCACTTCGGCATCGATGTTTAGATTTTTAACTGATCTTCTCATTGTTGTTCTAATGACATCTTCTTTTGAATCACCCGGAACAGAATGAAGCACATCACCCTTATGTACAGCTCTAAAGAGGCTAAATTGCTTTATTCCACCCTTATTCTTTTGGTCGTCTTCTTCTGTTTTATTGTTTGTTCTAGGCTTTTCTGCAAAGGGTGAAACCTCATTTGTCTTGGCTAATTTATGGGAGATGAGCCAGTTTTCCATTTCAGGGATAGAAAAACGATAGTCGGGATGGAGTTGATCAATACGGTAAGAGGGGATTTTACCATCAGAAATCCATCGACGTATTGTTGTTTCTGATACATTGAATAACTCAGCGACTTCTTTTATTTTTAAATCCATAGAGAAAATTCCTGTATGATATTAAACTACAGCAATTTTTATCAAATTGTCATAAACAATTCAATCATTGCTTTAGGATTTTGTAAACTCAGAATTTTTTTTCGTTTTTCTTCGTCTTTAATCGCTTGGGTTAAGGAAGATAGAATTTGCAAGTACTCGGTTTGTTTATCATCAGGACCCCCAATCATAAAGATTAATCGAACAGGGGCATGATCTAACGAATCCCAATCAACTGGTTTTTGTAAGATTCCAATCGCAATAAAAAATTGATCGAAACCAGGAAGTTTGGCATGAGGTATCGCAACACCCATTCCTATACCAGTAGAAACAATCCGTTCTCTTTCGATGATAGCTTTATAGAAAGCATCTCGATTATCTAACTTGCCCTCGGCGTTAACTATATCAACTAACTGTGCTAATGCGTCGTCACGTAAAGAGGCATCTAACTGCGCCACTAATTTCGGATTCATATATTGAGAGATGTGCATGATTGTAATTTCCTATATCCCTCAACCTGTATGCCCAAATCCTCCGGAACCTCTTTGAGTTGTTGCTAACTCGGAAGTCGGGATAAAATTAGCTCGTAAAACAGGCGACAGTATCAGTTGAGCAATGCGCATCCCTGGTGTAACGATGAATTCTTGTGTTCCATGATTTATTAAAATAACACCGATTTCACCACGATAATCTGCATCGATGGTTCCTGGTGTATTCAAAACGGTTACTTGATTCTTTAATGCAAGACCGCTTCTTGGACGCACTTGAATTTCATATCCATCAGGGATTGCCATTTTCATACCTGTTGGAATTAAAGCAGAGCGACCTGGAGCAATATGGAGAGGTTCTTTTACGCATGCTTTGACATCGGCACCAGCTGCATGTGTCGTTGTATAATGTGGAAGGAGCTCAACATCTTCAATGATTGTTGGAATATCGATTGTTTGGTGTTTGTTTGACATAAAAATTCTCTTTTTTATTAACTTTTGATTCTTTTTAAGAAGCGTGTTGTGCTTGAGATTTACTATTTATAGGACTACTTTCATCGGCTTTATTGCCGGTAAGAAATTCGATGCAATCAGAAATCTTTTGTTTAAGTTCAGGGCGTTTAACGATACAATCGATCATCCCATGTTCCAATAAAAATTCTGATTGTTGAGCTCCTGGAGGCAGCTTTCGTCCGATTGTTTGTTCGATGACGCGAGGGCCTGCAAAGCAAATGAGAGCATTTGGTTCTGCGATGATGATATCACCTAGTGATGCAAAAGAGGCTGTCACTCCACCTGTCGTTGGATTCGTTAATAAGGAGATATAAGGGACGCCCCCTTCATTGAGTTTTGCTAAGGCAGCTGAGGTTTTGGCCATTTGCATGAGGGATAAGATAGATTCTTGCATACGTGCTCCGCCTGATGTGGAAACGACAACAAGAGGGATTCGTTGTTTTAACGCTAATTCGATGAGAAGTGTGAGCCTTTCCCCAACGACGGAACCCATGGAACCGCCCATAAAATTAAAGTCAAAAACACCTAAAGCGATTCGATGTTTATTTAGTTCGCAGGTTCCGACGATGATAGCTTCCGTACTACCCGATTTTTCTTTGGCTATTGCCAATCGTTTTGCATATGGTTCTGTATCGACAAAATTGAGGGCATCAACGGGCTGTAGATTATTGAAAAGAGGGTGAAAGGTATTGGGATCGCTTAAACTTTTAATCCGATCATCAGTTGACAAACGGTAATGATAGTCACACTTAGGGCAGCAGTTGCTATTTTTTTCAAGCTCATTAGTATGAATTAGTTCATTACAATGAGTGCATTTAAGCCATCCGCTAAAGCTATCTCTTTTAGTGGTTTGAATTTTTATTTTCGGCTTATCGCGGGAAAATAATCCCATGATTCATCCCCTCAATTTTTCAATTTTTTTAACTAATGAATAAAGTCATTTTAATCGAGAGGATGGAATATTACAAGGTCTTTTTGTTTTTTCTTTTTTTTAATCTTTTTGATCATCATTGGTTACTTTAAATTGACTAATATCGATATTTTAAATATTATTTAATAAAAAATAACGAAATTGGATGAGTTATATTTTTTAAAATTTTAGATGTGATAAATTAAATTTTTGAATTTTCTCCTAATAATCATAGGAATATAAATAATAAAATCAAAGGGGCCTATAATGTTTACAGGTATTAATGAGATAAAGAAATTTTTTGTTGATTTTTCCCCAACAAAAACTTGGAATGCAATTTCTAATAGAGACAAATTAATTATACAAATTTCAACGTTGACATTCGCATCTTTTGCCCTTGGTTTTTTTATGTATAGAAAATTTTCTAATTGGCTTACAGTTTCTGATCAAAAAAAATTAAATACTCCTGAAGCAAAGGATCAAAAAGAAACAAAAGTTGTAGAAGAAGCTTTATCAAAAAATGTTCAAACTTCATTAGAGAAAAAGCAGCCAGAACAAGTATTACAGTATAATACGGAAAAGAGCTTAGAAAAAGATAAATTAAGTACACAAAAGAGTGAACGAAAGCTCGGGGTAAATAAACTCAATTCAACATTAATTACAGGTGTTGATATTTTCACAGCGCCTAAAGTGAAAGAGGAGGAGACTCCTGCTATAGTTCAAGCCCCGTTATTACAAGAAAATGGATGCACTAAAGCTGTTTCAGAAGCAACCTTAAAAGAAGAAAATGAAAAGCAAAATTTTGTTTTAGATGAAATAATAAAAGTTAGAAAAATGAGGATAGATATAGGCTTTACAGGATTCGGAGATACTATTAATAAATTAAAACAATCAGCGTTGACACCTAAGAAAAGAGAATTTGTCGTGGCTTGTAGTAGGTTCTGGGCCCAGCATGGAGAATATTTAACCAATAATAGAGGTGTTTATGAAGTTGAAGAAATAGACGATGAAATTGATATCATACAAGCCGTAATTGATTTGAAGTTTGATATGCGATCCTCAAAATTAATTGCTGAATCACGAAAAATATCATCGGGTTCCCAAGCGCAAGATGCTTCGCAGATAGAACTGAATCAAATTGAATTGGATGAAGGATTGAAAAGTAGTTATATTGCTCAAATAATAGAAATGGGTAAATTTAGAGAAAGTCTAAATTTAAGCGATAGTGATATCGAACTGATGATTAACACCAGCATTAGAATGGATCATGAAATAACTTATATAAAAAAATGTAAGGAATTTTCTCAAGGTGAAGATTTCATATTAAATACCATGATAGCTTTAATGAAAAATAATAATACATCCCAAGAAAAACTTTTGGAAAAATGCGATGAACTTTTCGGAAAGGATATAATGGGCGAATATAATGTCATTGCAATGGTATCTGACATAAATCTAGATAACTCATAGTGCTCTTTTACTGAAAATAACAAAATTTTATATTGAATTGTCGTAATCATATCAGCGCGCCAGAGATAAAAATTAAATAATAATGATAAAAAAATTAAAAAAAATGAGTTTATAAATGTTACAAAAAATTACAAAATTTGCGAATGAGACTATATTTGTATTTCCACAAAAAACATGGAACGCATTATCTCCAAGAGATAAATTGATTGCTAAAGTCGCAACGTTAATACTTTTTGCTTCCGCAATAACTGTGCTAATTTTTAAAAAAATTAAGGCGCGAAAAAGTTCATCTAAAGAGAATCATGTACCTCCAAAAGATGTAGACCAAAATTCAACACAACAAACCTCGGATCAAACATCACCAAAAAACAAAGTAAAGAATTCCTATCCCATTGTAAAAGCCAATACAAATTCAGAAAATTATCAACAAACTAACGTGAAGCCCGATCCACTTGTATCAGTTACTAGTGAAACGAGCGAAATAATAGAGACACCAAAAGAACCACTACAAGATTTTTCAGGTAAAAACAAAGATATTTTGGGCGGTCAACGAAGAGTTCTCGAATTATTTGAACCTCAGACCACAGACGAACAACCAAAGCCTGCTGTTAAAGATGATCAATCGTCATTACGAGATCAACAATCAGCCAAAGAACAACATGAACCTCAAGACAAGCACCAAATAATTGAGGAACCTGCTGTCGTTATATCTGAAAAATTTGAGAAAGTTGCCGAAAAAACAATAACCGGTTTTTGCGAAGTTGATGAAACTTTACCTCAAACTGATAATAATGAAGTCGGTAAACGCGTCAAAGTTAAAGTCAGCAAAAATAAAATGGCTCCTTTATTCAAAGAAGCTGAATTTGACATAGAACAAACACCAATAATAGAACAACCACAAGTAAGTGGACAGAAGCAACATGAGCAACCTCCAGAAGTTGTTGAGAAACCTCATGTTGTGGAACAAATTCAAGCAAAAGAAAAACAGCAAGAAAATCAATTGACCGATGTAACTATCGACCAACCTATCAACAAGCAGAAACTCATGGAAGTTTTGGAATCGGTGATTACGGGGGTTCAAGCTAGATTGAAAAAAAGAGAAGTTTATCTTGAGCTTGACGAAGCAGCGAAGAGCTTCCTTATAGATAAAGGCTTCCAACAGGAAATGGGCGCTCGACCTCTTACACGTATCATTCAACAGGATATAGAAGATCCATTAGCAGAGAAACTTCTTGCACATCCTTCTCAGGGCCGTAGATGCCTTGTAACAGTTAAGAATGATCAACTAGTATTAATTGATAAAGAGGTGTTTTCTATTTTGAAAGATAAAGATATGGAAAAAGGTGAATTTATTCATATCAAGAAGCTTTTTGCAGATGGTCTTTCTTTGAATGATCGAGTTATTCATATCAAAGCTGCTTTAGAAGAATCTTCAAAAGTAAGATTATCTCTAAAATTGAATAACCTGAAAGATGTCGAAACCTTTTTAAAATTGGATGCTTATTCTAAAGACCAAAACAATTATATCGAGAGTTGTAAGCTTTATGGTATTATAAACAGCACTTTTTCTACAAAAGAGGATCGAATTAAACACTTGGGTGAGCAATTATCCAACGAATATGAACTCATTCTAGAAGTATCCAAAAAAGATTTTTATTGGAATAAAGTGACGCGATCGGAATATAAAACGATATTAAAAAAAATAGATTCTCAATATTTTGCTCTTGATAAACCAACCTATCGACAATTAAAAGCAAGAAAAAGTGATCCAGATTTTACTGTTAAATATGGAGAATTTATTCGGGCGTGTAAAGCATTTAAGCATGCTTATCAGATGAGGGGATGGGAAGACTTAACAAAACCCGAAACCGCAAATAATATATCTATATTTTTTCTTTCCGCTGAAATAGAAATATAAATTTTAAAGACTGCGATGTCATCAGTAGTCAAAAATCGATAAAGTTTTTATCGAAAAGTTAAAAAACAAACAAAAAATAAAAAAATGGAGCTTACTTATGTTACAAAACATCTCAAAAACTGCAAATGATATATTTGTTGTATTTCCACAAAAGACCTGGAATGCATTATCTCCTAGAGATAAAATGATTGCTCAGGTGGTTGCTATAGCATTTTCTTCTTTAGCAATAATCTTGCTAGTTTACAGAAAAATTAGTGCTAACAAAATTAATGCTAGCAAAAGTAAAACTAATGAAAATGTTGCGCCTAAAAACGAAAATAATGTGCCTAAAAATGATGTAGAGAAAACTACTACAACAGAAACACCTGTTCAAAAATCACCAAAAGTCAATGAAAATGTCACTACGTCCGTTGCTCAAAAAGTCCAAGCTTACCAAACAAATACTCAACAAACTAATGTGAAGCAAGATAAAGCTTCTCCTGTTACTAGTGAAAAGACTGTTGTTAAAGTTTCAGCAGCGGATTTAGAAACTGCATATAAAGAATTAGATACTCTTTATAAAGAAATTGAGAGCCCAAATTATCGAAAACTAAAAACAAAAATAGAGTATAAGAGTTTGTCAGCTAAACAGACAGAATTTATTAAAGCTTGTAAAGCATTCAAGAAACTTTATGAGGGTAATTTGCCCGACACTGATAATAAGATGATCAATAATTTTATGCTCATGGCTGAATTACAATTAGGTGATGAATCTACAATCTAGGGACACGTGGGGAGTCTATGCCAACTCAGGACAACACTACAATTGATTACCAATGTTAAAGATTGAATTATTACTTGGAATGGGAGATTGATAAATGATACCTAAAATTATCGGCCAGAACAATAATTTCGATATAAGGTCCATAAGCGGTTGGAATGCATTGTCTGAAACAAGTAAATTGATTTTGCAAATAGCTACTGTATTGTTTTCATCATTAGCTTTTAGTTATTTCATTCACAAAAAAATAAAAGATTGGAATGTCAAAAAATTAGAAGAAAAAGTAAAAGGACAACATCCATATCCAGCTGTCCGAACAAATTCTGAAAGACAGGATCGTAAAAAAAACGCAAATGAAGAAAATGCAGAAAGGAACGAAAAGGTTTCTCAAAATGCACTGACAAGCTCTTCTACATCTAATGGAAATGAAGAAGAGGTAGTAAGAAGTGCATCTCATGATAATAAAGAGGTTTCATTTGATGCAGACAGGCCAGAAGATACTTCCAAAGCATTAGTTGTCTTTGGGGAACGAGTTCAGAAGTTAGGAAATGCGCCAAAGAAAGAAGAAAATTCTAAAGAATTGGTATTGTTTGGATCGCAACAGTTACAAGTCCAACAAATGCACCTACAAATCCACCCAGAAAAACTATTGAACGATACAATCTTTCTTGATCCTCTAATGTTAATTAAATGTCACAACTCGTCAATTAGACTTAAGGTGATTAAATATTTCGTGAATGACATTCATTTATTGAAAATAAATGATTTTGAAACTGTGAAAGTGTTAGATGTGCCACCTTCAATAGATGGAGGGGATAAAAGTAAAAGTGAACCTGCTGACCCAAGTAAATTAGAAACGCAACCAACACCACTTCCAAAAACACCATTCTCTTCAATTGATGATCCAGAAAAAACGTTAAATGACCCTACGGAAAAATTAGCAAAAGCAGTGGTTCCTGTATATCAAGTAACAGCAGAAAAAGCTCCCATCTATCAGAGTCAAATTGGAAATACCGGAAAATTTCAAATGGAGAAAAACGCGGAAGATAAAACATCAGTGAATCTACAGATTAATTCTTTAATTTTAGCCGAAAAATCAACAAAGAAGGATGTCGATTCAGAATTATTGACCGAGTTAATACAAACAGCCAAAAAATATTTTCCTGTAGCTGGAAATTCTGAGAAGCGAGAATATAGGCGCCAAAAGTTGATTGAAATCTTAGAAACAGTAAGAAAAAAAGTGTTAAAAATTCAAGATACCGAAGTTTTTTTAACGCGAATTTTAAGCGGCGTATCACTTACAGAAATAGAGAAATTTTATCTTTTATTACTTGAAAAATGCATGAGTTCTCCAAATTTTGATCAAAATGTTGGGGATGTAATATTATTTAACTTTTTTCATACATATGTAGGTGAGGAGTTTGAAGCTGAATTCAGGTTTATATTACAGGTATTTAATCGACAAAAAATTCCATTAATAAAGCAAAAAAAAGCTCACTCACATAATCTACACAGTAATTTACCAGTTCAAAATAAATCAATTTTAAAGGCAGTAAATTATTTCAAACCGAAAATAAAGCCAAAAAATTTCAATGAAGTAATTCTTCCTTTACCAAAAAATATCAAACTTTTTACTATTTAAAAATAAAATTATTATTTGATGTTCGACTTCTTGCATAACTCCAGATCTGCTTTTTTGCTATGCTCCCCGGATTGGGGTTATGGCTGATAGCTCAATGCTGTCAAAATAAGAAAAAATAGCATAATCGCCTAATTTCTTTTACTGTTACGGTTTTCTAATTCTATACACATTTAATTTAAGAAAGATTCCCTGCGTTAGGCCTGAAGGGCCGGCATGAAATAGCCCAGGTCGCAGCAAAGCGGAGGCCTGGGTGTAAATAAAATAATAATCGAGTCCTGAAAGGACGGCATAATCATGTACGTATCAA
>JACDES010000093.1 GCA_013816265.1 Parachlamydiaceae bacterium
GGTTTTGATAAAGATTGTTAGACCTTTATCTCACCGTTTGAGACTAAGTTAATACACCTGCAACTCACGCGCACTCCAAACGCTTCGCGTAGCATTGGAATCTGTAGTATAAATATTTCTAAAGCTACGCAAAGCGTTTGGAGTGCGAAAGTCCTCTTTCGCTTTGTTATGAAGCGCCAATTTTGTCTACATGTCTAGATTTGATGCTTACCTCAAAACTTTCGCCTTCTTTAAGAATATAAGCATGTCAATGAGCCACGCTTGTTTCGGTGGGTGGTTTTACTCGTTTGCATAGGAAAATCAGAGGAATCATAAAAATAAACATCCATGCACCAAGCCATGAAACATCATTGGTCGATAACATGTAGGCTTGCTGTTCGACTTGTTCTTCCACTACACGAGTCACAACACTCGGAATAAAATCGGGATTATAATTACCTAAATTCTCATAGAATTGCATCACCTTATTTTTATAGGGACTTAAGCTCTCTGCAATCCGTTCATGATGAAATGTTGCTAAACGTGACCAAAGCTGAATGGATAATGAAGTTCCAAAGCCACTACCAACAAGAATACGAACAAAATTGAATAACCCTGTCGCGCTTGCATATCTTGCCTTCGGTATTTCACCTAAGGACAACTGAACGAGTGGTAAAAAGAAAATCGCAACGCCAAAACCCTGAAGAAATCGTGCAAACATTATAGTTCTAAGATCCACTTGTGTTGTAAAAGAAGCTTGGTAGAAAAAACCAAGAGAAAAAAGAAAAAAACTCGATGAAGCAAGAATTCGAAGATCGATTTTACTCATATATTTACCCACCGTGGTAGATAGGAAAAAGGGGATCAATCCAATAGGGGCAACAGCGAGACCTGCCCAATAGGCAGTGTAATCTTGTTGTGTTTGTAACCATAGCGGAACCGTTACAGTGCTGCCAAAATAGATTAAATATCCAAATGTAATTGCAATAGTTCCAAAAGCAAAATTACGATTTTTGAAAAATGAAAAATCAACAATGGGATATTTTTGGAAATAGGTCCAAATGGCAAAATAAGTAAACGAAATAGCTGATATTACTGTTAAAGCAATGATTAAATTAGATTCAAACCAATCTAAATCTTTTCCCTTATCCAACATGATTTGTAAGGAACCAACTCCTATCGATAATAAAATCAATCCTACCCAATCGATTGGATTTCGCACGATTTCACTTTCCCGATCTTTTAATAGATGCCAAGTAACAAGTGCAGAAAATAAACCAATAGGAACGTTAATGTAAAAAATCCACGGCCATGAATATTGATCTGTCAGATATCCACCAATAATAGGCCCTAAAATGGGTGCAACAATCACAATCATGGCCCAAAATCCAAGAGCCGACCCCTTCTTTTCTGGAGGATTACTAATCATGATTAAACTTTGAGAAAGAGGTATTAATGAACCCGCCACAGCCCCTTGAATGACTCTTAAAACTACAAGCATTGTTAGACTTTGTGACAAGCCACAAAGAAATGAAGTCAAAGAGAAAAGTAATACGGACCAAACAAACAGACGAACGCGGCCGAAGTAGTCTGAGAGCCATCCTGTTAATGGCAAGACGACGGCATTACTTGCTGAAAATGATGTGATAACCCAAGTACCTTGATCTGGGCTTACACTAAGATTACCGGCAATATAAGGAATGGCTACGTTAGCTATTGATGTATCAAGAACTTGGATAAAGGTCCCAAGTCCAACAGCGATATTTAGCAATATTAGAGAGCCATCTTTATAATATTCTTTTCCCATCATGACTTTCTATGGATTTGGCTTTAGATTTTGTTGGATGATCTCATCAATCTTTTTATCGACCTCTTCCATATGAATATCAAATACCTTTGTAGTTGCTACTGTCTTTGTAGACGTCGTTTGCGTTAACATAGGTAAATCTTGATTTGTTAAATCTACTGAGACTTGGGCTGAAAGTCCTATTCTGACGGGATAATTTTTTAATACCTCAGGATCAAGGCTTATACGTACAGGTAATCTCTGAACGATTTTAATCCAATTTCCTGTCGCATTTTGAGCAGGTATGAGGGAAAAGACACTTCCAGTTCCCGAAGCGATCCCTATCACTTTGCCTTCATATTTAACTTTTGAGCCATAGATGTCGAACCACACAACAGCAGGCTGACCTACTCTCATATATGTTAATTGTGTTTCTTTATAATTTGCATCTACCCAAACATATTCTGTAGGAATAATGGCCATTAAATCTTTTTGAGGAGCGACCCATTCACCTACATCTACTGTTCGTTGTGCAACATATCCTGTTGCTGGAGCGTAGATAGAACAATGTTGAAGATTATAGTAAGCACTTCTAATATTTGATTTTTGTTTTTCAATAAGAGGATGAAGTTCTATTGGGCCATTTCCGGCAGCGGCTATTGTGACATCTAATTGATATTCAGCTTGTTTTAAAGTAAGTTGAGCGATTTCGTATTCATTTTTAGAATGAATAAAATCCTGGTTTGAAACTGCCTGTGAATCAATCAATTTTTGTCTGTTTTCAAAATCGAACCTTGCATTTTCTAAAGATGCGGTTTTATTTTCGACATTAGCGCGGTTTGCATTAACGCTATCAAATAGTTGTCTTACTTCAAGGACGATTGAAGCAAGTGTTGCAAATTCTTTTTCGTAAATAATTTGGTATTCAGTTTTATCGATCAATGCCAATAACTGACCTTCTTTGACAAGATCTGTATTGTCAGCATAGTAGGCTATAATAGGGCCAGAAATGGACGAATTGATTGCAATTAGATTGCCATTTGCATATGCATCATCTGTGGATTCATAATACTGTAAATAGAAATACCAATAGCAAAACCATCCTATTCCTGCAAGCACCAAAAAGGCTGTGAACCACCATAATGCATGAGACTTGGTATTAGATGGAATAGCAGGAGATGCACCATTTCCATTTGTTGTAACATTGGGAAGTGGCTCAATATGATTTTGATTTATTTTATTTTCTTCTTTCGAATCAGACATTTTTAAAAACCTTCTTCATAACAGGAGTCGTAGCCGCCACCAAGAGCTTTGATAAGGGATAACATGGCTTGGTATCTATTTCCTAAGGCAACAATTTCTTGATTTCGTGCAATAATGACCGTTTCTTCACTTACTAAGCTATCTATACCAGAATTTAAATTGTGTGTCATAAGCAGATTTGCAATTCTAAAATTTTCTTCTTGATAGTTTAAATTTTCAGTAAATTCATTCAATTGTTGATCCGAATTTCTTAAAACTGCAATCCCTTCCAATACTTCGCGAGTTGCATTAAGTACGAGATTGTTATATTGGTATATGGCTAAATCATAATCGATTTCCCTATTGCGTAAATTTGCTATCAACCGTCCACCATCAAATATTGGTAAACTAAATGCGGGGTCTACATTAAAATAGGTACTTCGACCTTGAAAAAGTTCAAGGAGATGTAAAGATTGAAATCCAACTAGAGCACTTAGATTGAAATCAGGGTAGAATCCTGCTTGAGCCACATCAATTTGTCTTCCGGCCGAATTTATTATCCATAATTGTGCTGTAATATCGGGACGATGGGCAATGAGATTAAGAGGTAGATCGGCAGGTAATGGGAATTTTGGAAGAGGTTGCTCTGTTATTTCTATATTTTGAATTTCTTCATCAAAATTACCAGCTAATAATGACTTGAGGTGATATTCGCTTATTGCAATGTCGGCTTGAATTTGAAGTAATGATTGTTTAGATGTTGTAAGATTCGTCTTAGCAATATTTGCGCCTATCACATTATCGAGGCTATTTTCAACCCTTTTTAGAGTAAGATCATTATATTGAGATTGGTTTTTAACAAGATCTTGGGCATTTTTTAATAGTTTATAATAAATTTGCAGTTGAAAGTAGACTTTTGCTACTGAAATACTCAGTTGTAAACGTGTAAAAGCTTCATCAGCAATGCGTGCATTGAGCTCTCCAATAGCTGCTTTCAAAGTATTTCGATTTTTTTTCCAGATATCAAAATCATATGTGAAAGCAAGTTCTGTTTCATATTGAGTAAAATAAACCGGGATTCCTGCGGATCCTCCTGCAAAGGGTGCATTTGCAGGTGCTGGACCTGATGAAGTTGGAAGGATGCTGCTGGCCGAGCTTGATGAAGGTTTTGATGGGTTACCGGTTCCATTAGGAAATGCTAAGCCTGTTTCACTCAATTTTTGACGAGAGATATCCCCACCCCAATAAAGGCTTGGATATAAACTTGCACGTACACTGTCAGCGGCATATTTTGATTTTAATATATTTGCCTGTGCTATTTGTAACGTTGGATTTTTGATAATAGCTGTTTCAATGAAGCTAGTAAGTTGGGGGTCATTAAAAATAATCCACCAATTAATCGGAAGCCAATCATTTGGATCAAAGATAGGATCTTCAGAGGTGTCTTGAATGGCAATTTCAATTGCAGAAACGGGTAGGTCAATAGGAGTTGAACGTGAAGTTGATTGACAACTTGTCACTGTTACAATTAGAAAAGTGAGTATGGTTAGCTTTGAGAATGCTAAAACTGTATTCAATCGTATTTTCATTTAGACGTAAAAAGCTCTTAATTTTTTTTTAAAAATCAAGTTAGCATTTTTGGATTTATTTTCAAATAAAGGTTATCAATTTTTTATAATACATTTAGCTTGCAAATAGATAAATATTATTTTAATTTTAAAAAAGGTCTAAGACTATGTTTTAAAATATTGTTTTCAAAAAAATACATTAACGGAGGATTTTGTGGATAATCGTCAAATTAGTGGATATAGTCCATATATACGTGACATACAAGAAATACGTAATAATTGGGGATTTTTCTTAGGAATGGGAATCATATTGATCATTTTGGGAATGATTGCACTGAGCTACAACTTTTTTACAACATACTACTCTATCGTTGTATTGGGTAGTTTGTTAGTTATTTCTGGTGCTGTGCAAATAGCGCAAAGTTTCTTAGCAAGAAAGTGGAGTGGGTTATTCTTATCTTTATTAGTAGGGATATTATATATAGTGGTGGGTTTTATGTGCTTAGCTAAACCTACACAAACAGCAATGAGTTTAACATTATTGATAGCAGCCTTCTTATTTATAGGTGGGTTGTTTAGAATGATAACATCAGCTCTACTGCGATTTGATCAATGGGGTTGGGTGTTCTTTAATGGTGTAATTACCTTTATTCTTGGAATTATGATTTTCTCTGAATGGCCAATTTCTGGTTTATGGGTCATTGGTCTATTTATCGGTATTGATATGATTCTATCAGGCTGGTCATGGGTTTTATTAGCTCTGACGGCTCGTCCGCAAGTAAAATAACGAAAATGCAATAGAAAAGCCCCACATTAATATTGTGTGGGGCTTTTTTTATTATTTGAGATTATTTCAACCCCAGTTGTGCATGCTATAAAACACTTTTGCTAATGTTGATTTTTTCTCTCAATTCAAGATATTCAATTAGTGGATCTCTTGTGTGGAACCTTTCTTCTTTTTGAAATACCCTGTGAAGGAATTCTTTTTCAAATAATAATAAACCGTATACATCTTTATCTAGAATGGTTTTATCATGAAGTTTTGTTTTTCTTGCGAAATCTATCACTGGAATTCGTATCGATACATCAGCTGCTGTTTGGACTCTTGTATTATCAATAAAATTTTCTTCAAGAAATTGTATTTTCTCCGCTGTAGTGAAATCTCTATATCTACGTTCAACAGCCTGTACAACACTTGCACCAGCCTCTACGGTCGTTGATGAGCTAGCCAAAACTTGTTGTGCTTGTTGTAATACAATATCTGTAGAGGCAGCACTAGAAGGACTAGAGACGCTTTGTACGGGGGAAGCGCTTCTCTCAATTTCGGTAGATGCTTGCGACGAGCTATCTGAACTGCTTTCTTCACCTTTAGCTGATTGTAGGGCAGGCATTGAAGAAGAGGAAGGACTAAGATCTCTATATTCAGGAGTGGCAGTTGTTGTCTCGTCTTTTACGCCTGCTCCAGCCGTTGGTTCAGAAGGGGGAAGTAATAATTTTGGTTGTTTTGATACTTGTTTTCGAGGTTTTCCAGATTGCAATTGGGGTTGTTGTAATTCTTGTAATTGTCGAAATTGATGTTTTGAATTTGGTTTAGGATCACGTTTAGATTTTTCTTGTTGTGTTAATTCTTGTGCTGATTCTTGTTTTATTTGTTGTAATTGTCTTTGTGACATTCTTTGAGACTGCCGAGCTATTCTTTTAGGCTGTTGCGGTTGTAGAGGTGTTTTGAATTGTTGTTGACGTTGTTGGGCTTGTTGAAGATTAAAAAGATCCGCAAATTCATTTACCTGTTGCTTCAATTGGTCACCAAACATATAGGTGGATTGTTGCGGTGTATATTGCATTCCAAATGGAAGTATTAATGCTGGGGTTGGTAGTAATGCAGGGGCTGGTAGTAATGGGGCTGATTGTGCTGATGGTTGTTGATAAACATCAACTGGGGAGGGATGACTCGATCCATTAAATTGGATATTCTGAGCTGGAATTTCACTTTGAGTTTGTGTGGATGCTTCTGAAGAACCTTGGGAACTATTATCATCATCGCTTTGTGTTGGCAATACTTCTTTAGAAGATGAAGAGGGTCCTTTGGTTCTTTGACGTTTAGCTGGTGATTCACCCGCTGTTGGGATATCAGCAACTACACGAGACCTTTTCAAAGCACTATCAGCGACAGTTTTGGTTTTATTAATATCTTGAAAATATTTTACCACTTCCGCATATCTTGCTTTACATTGTTCGATTGATTTTCCTTTTACAAAACTAGTAATAAGAAACCAATTATCCTTATGGATTTTAACACCAGCAATTAAAAGATTTGTATCAATCTGTGTCCACCCATTTCCTGAAGGGCAATTGATATGTTCTACAGGTAATGTTCCTAATCCGGCACCAATAAAGTGCGTTGAACTTGAATAATGTGTTAAAGCTGGTATTGAAGTCATTTTTTATCCTTAAGATTAATATTTTAATTAATTAGTTAAGGTTAATGGGTTTGTGTTTGTTTTTTTTAAAAGATTTATAAAGATTTAATAAATTCGAAATCTCAGGATTTTGATAGCATTTTATAGAAAATTTAATCAATGTTGATATACCACCCCTAGTTAAATATACCACCCCTAGTTAAATTTCCTATTAGGATTAGGCTGGTATAAATGAAGGTATAATCTTATATGAAGTTTGACAAGAGAAAAATAATTGAAAAATTTCCATTTTCCCTTAAAGGTTTTGTGGGAATATTTACAGCAGTGATGTTTTTATTTATCATTATGCCTGTATTCATGGATAATTTTTATGCCTTTCTGGGGTATCAATTTTGTTTTGTTTTAACGATTTTATCTACTATTTATGTCTTACGAAATAGCAGGAAAATACTTTTTTGGGGAATAGCTCTAGTGTTCCCCTATATGCTGTTTGTCTTATTAGGATTGTTTCAAAATTCTTTAATATTATTGGCAATAGGTTATATCTTTTTTTGTATTTATATCGCTGGTGCCATTTTCCTTTTGTCAAAAGAAGTAATTGAAGTTCCTTTTATAGACACAAATATCATCTTTGGGGTCATTACGATATACTTCCTTGCAGGTATATTTTGGGGCAAACTATATTTTGTAGTTGATACATTTCATCCGGGCAGTTTTGGTGGAATTATAAAATTAAACCCTAGTGATACCATTCAAGCAGGATATCTCAATCAATATGATTTGTTGTATTATAGTTATACTGTTTTAACGACATTAGGACTGGGTGATATTTCTCCCATACACCACCTTGCGAAGTCTTTAACAGTGTTGGAGGCAATGTTTGGTCAATTATTTCTTGCGACTGTGATTGCTAAAATTGTGGCATTTTGGAAAAAGGAATAAGATCCTTTGATCGTACCTGTAGAACGTAAGCGTCAAATCTAGACATATAGACAAATATAGCGCTTCATTACAAAGCGAAAGCCCTCTTTCGCTTTCCTTTTTTGCTTCAGTCACTTTACGTCTATATTAAACTATAAAAAACAAATTTTACTATTAAATAAAATTGATTTAAAATATCTATTAAATTAAAATAAACATACTAAAAAACGGTTACTATCAAATAAATAATTAAACAAAAAAATCGGTCAAAAAAAATGTCACCTTTAAGTTTAGGTCTTACTGAACCCTATGAAAGTAAAAGAGATACTTCAAAGCATGAGAAACAAACTTCATCAAGAGTGTGTCTTCTTAATAATACACCGTTACTAACTAAGGTTCTATCCTGTTTAGATTTTGAAAGTTTTACGATTGCACGATGCACTAATTCACAATTTAGACTTGTTTCATACGAAGAATGGTTAAAGCAAACAGCTTTAATGAATGATCAAACTCTTCGATTCCTTAAAATTTCAGCAAATGTCATAGATCCACAATATGTTCCTTCTTTTCTTGTTCAGACCTATTCTCATGACCGTTTTAGTAATACTTACAGTCTTCACACGCGAAGTAGTAATTTCAGGGTATTACCTCAAAGCCTTTTTACCAAGGCATTTCAAGAGAGAAGCTTTATTGATCAGATTTTGCTTAATGCCCATCGCTATAAAACATTAGATTTTGAAACAAATGATGAAGGACTTCCCCCACAAATCAAGCCAGCAAAACATAAGGCTCGTTCTAACCAATCTGCATTTGCTCCACACTATAAACTTATCGAATATCAAACTATAGGTGAGGGTTTAACACCAAAAGCATTGGATGCCTTCTTTTTGGGAAAGTCAAACACCTTTCCTCATGTTGAAGAGATTAGTTTCAGGATGCCCCTTCAGAATGAGTATGGTTTCGATAATGAAAATTTTAATTTAGTATGGGTCCCTTTTAGAACTGCTAGAAATACGGCAGAAATGGAAAAAGCAAAGCAGGTAGCTGCCGGCATTGCACACGCTTGTCCAAATTTACGTTATTTAAGAATCGATTATGTCGTAGAAGAAATTCTCAAGGCATTTGTTGCAAACTGCCAAGCACTCACCACCTTAGAAACAAGTCTAAGGGGGCCGTTATCTGAAGACTTTGTCAATGAAATCAATAGTATCCCCAAACTTAGGGAAATAAGGTTAGTCATAAGACCTCAAATGCTCCTTAACCCCTCCTTTACAAAGCTCAGTACATTAAAAGAGTTACACATTTTCAGACAATATTGGAGGCCTAAACTCCCTGATTTAACTCCTCTGACAGAGTGCCAGCACTTGGAAAAATTGGGCTTTAATGGTAAAATTAGCGATAGAAAACTTAAACCTATTTTAAAAAGACTACCTCGCTTGACTTCTTTAACACTTACTGATAATGGAGCGGTTACAGATTCTATTTTTGAGTCGACGCCCCATTTACAAAGGCTCTCTCTTAAAGATTGCACCTTTTCAAAAAGAATGATGGCCAAATCTAGAATAGATCTGTTGTTAAATTGCAAGGCGTTAGAGTGTTTATCTGTCGAATCTGATTCTTTTCAAGAAAAAGAATTAAATGTAATGTGTCGGTTACCTAACTTAAGGCAATTAACGTTGCATAATTCATCTATTAAAGATGCTCAACTGCTACCTTCTCTTATGATTTGCAAGAAATTAGAGTTCTTAAAGCTTAACCAAAGCCAATACTATAAATTCAAATTGACGGCTTCAGGAATCCTACAAGCTGTAATAGAATATGGGCGGTTAAGATTTTTAGATTTATCGACTCTATATATGACAACAAATGAGTTTGATTATCTGAACCAATTATCTGTCCGATTTACCATTGAATTACCTAAAAGATCGTGGTATAAAAATATAAGACCGCCTATTCCCATAACTTTTGCTGAGTTGGCGGTTAGGGACGCGTATAGATTTTAATATGTCAGAACAGATCTAATATAATTATTAAAAAAAAATGATTTAAATTAAATAGCTATTTTAAAAAATTGTTGAATATAATTTATTAAAAAAACAATAAAACACTTGGATTAAAATGTCTTCTTCTATAAGCCCTCAACTATCTTTATATGAATCAAAAACTGAAGCAACTAGTACTGGTGATCAAACTAGAAGAAAGCGCGTTTCAGGCAAAATTCAAGACTTGCCATCACCGATTATGACGCAAATTCTTTCCTTTTTGGAGCAAAAAGACTTTGGAACAGCCAGAACGATAAGCCACTCTTTAAGAGAACATTCATATGAGCGGTGGCTCATGCACAATACCATAATGGATGATGGCAGGCTTTCGGTTTTCAAATTGTTTGCCAAAGATTCTGATTCGAGTTACTACGGATTGCCGCAACATGTTTTTAGTCGAGAATTTCAAACAAGAGGCATTGGTCCTGAAATTTTAACAAATCTTTCCCGTTTTAGGGAACTAAGATGTCAAGAATACTCGGTTGGCTCAATTGATTCAGATATAGGAAACGTGTTAAAAGATCAAAATTTACCTTTGGTCAAAAAAGTCACATTACTTTCTGAAGTTTTCGGAGAAGTTTTCGGAGAAGCTTTACGGAATACCGCACAAAGTTGTCCGAATCTGCGTCAAGTGACTGTCAATCGCATCAATAATGCGGGCATTAAAATTTTAGTTGAAAACTGTAGTCATTTGACATCTTTAGGTATTCAGTATTTTGATTTAGGTTTTAAAGAAGAAGGACTCACAGAAGAGTGCCTAAGCGGGCTAAATCGCAGCAAAATTACCCATGTCAGCTGCTCAATTACGACATTATCTCCTGAAACAGATCTTGCATTTACTAAAATTAACGCGTTAAGACAATTAAGCTTATACTCCAAAAAATTTAATACAAATGTCAATTTAGCTTTTCTTTCAGAATGCCTCCAGCTGCAGACTCTTTATTTAGGAGCCGGCTTTACCGACGAGATGATTAAACCTGCCCTAAAAGATCTGTCAAGGTTAACATCTTTGCAAATCAGCGAAAATCGAGACTTGACTGGTTCTATTTTACAATATATGCCCAGATTGCAAACGCTAAATATGAACAGATGGCATTTATCACAACCTCCAAAGGGCGCTATCAGCAGGTTTGATGCTTTACTTCACTGTCAGGATTTGCAACACCTAGAAGTTGACGCAATGAAATTTTTGGTTAAAAGAAGAGAGTTGAAGATCATTTGCCAACTGCCTAAGTTAAGAACCTTAAAACTTAAAGATACAGAACTTACCGATTCTGATTTGTTCGAAATCAGATCTTGCAAAAAACTTGAAGTTTTAGATTTAGATCAGAAATTCGTAGAAATGAGACTTACATTAACTGCTGTTGGTGTGTTTAAAGTTGCTTCGACTTGCCTGGCTTTAAAGCGTCTAATTTTAAAAGATTTCCCCATGACAAAAGTAGAGTTTGATTATCTTAACAGTGTTTCTACGAGCCTGCACATTGAATTACCGAAAAATCGTTCTCGTAGAAATGAAACACGTAAAAGTACAATGGGAAAGTGCAATGTCATGTAAATTAAAATAGATTTCTTTCAAAACTTTAAACGAATTAAACACAAAGATACGAAGAGAGGAACCTCTTTAGAGTCTTAAGAGTTGAATTTTCTAAATTCTTTTGTATAAGTTGGGTAAGAATTAAATACAAAACTATTAAGAGGGTCCTCTCTTCGTGCCTTTGTGTCTTTGTGTCTTTGTGTTGAATTTTCTAAATTCGTTTGTATAGGTTGGGTGAGAATTAAACACAAAGACACAAAGACACGAAGAGAGGACCCTTTTTAGAGTCTTAAGAGTTGAATTTTTCTATACTAATCTTGTGAATTTCTAGGAGATTAACGAACATATATCCATGTCGGCTGGACCCTTCCGTTTTCGGATTGTGTTTTTTTGGTTTTACGAAGGTCTTGTACACTGTTGACAGCTAGATTTAATTTTTCGTCTAATTTTTTCTTTTCATTTTGTAATCTTTCCCATATAGGTTGAGTAAAGTTTTCAGGATTTTCGACATATCCTTGAATTTCACCAATGTTTAATCCTAGGGTGGATAAGAGAATCTGATACTCGCGATCGAGTTTTTCCATGTTGATGGAAAGCTCTTGCATTTTTGTTTTAGTCTGTTGAAATCGATCTTCGGGTTTTTGGTTGAAAAACATGTAGAAACCTCCAAGATTAAAAAAATCTTTTATTAAAGATATTAAGTATTAATTATATACTTTTATTTAATTAAAATCAAGGAAATTATGACTAATTGTATGTATCTACTGCCTTTATTTGGTGCGATTATTGGATGGTTGTCATTCGAAATTATATTATATTTTTTGTTTAATAGACTTTTGCCTCTCAAACAAAAGACAATAAAAACCGAAATATGTAAAGCAATTGGGCTCAATTTAGGCAATGGGAACTTATTAGTTGAAGCTTTTCAAAAATTAGACTTGGAAAAAGAAATCACTCCTTTACTCGATATAAGATTAGATCATTTTATTGATGATTTGAAAGAACAAATCCCTTTGGGGGATATTTTTTTAATGGATCCATTGGCTAATAAGCTGAAGCAAAAAGTAAAGGCAGCGATAATAAAATCGCTACCAGGTATTAAAAATGACATTTCTACAAAGATCGGAGAAAAGTTTGATTTGATTGCATTAATTGAAAAAAAGGTTCATGGATATGACTTGGGATTATTGATGCAAAAAATCTATTGGGAGCATAGCCTCCAATTTTGGAAATTAAAGGGTGTCGCAGCTTTCATAGGCCTTCTAATAGGTTGCATAGAAATTCTGCTATTTATGTATGTTTGCTAGTTTTCTTTTTTGGGAATAAAAAAGATCCCAATAATGCTGTTCCAAGTAATGTCAGAAGGACTGTAAAAGTAATTGAGATAGGAATTTCAATCCAATGTGCTAGTAACATTTTTGTCCCGATGAATATTAAAATGAGGGAAAGTGCGTAATGCAGTAAGTAAAAACGTTGCATACTACCTTCTAGAACAAAGAAAAGGGAACGGAGCCCTAAAATAGCAAAAATATTTGAAGTATATACGATAAATGGTTGTGTTGTGATGCCTAAAATCGCTGGTACAGAGTCAAGAGCGAATATAAGATCGGTAATTTCTATTAACACAAGAATGAGTAAAAGTGGGGTTCCTATCCATCTTCCGCCGCTTTTAATAATAAAATTTCCGTCATGATATTTATGTGTCATCGGTAACCATGATGATATCCAACGATAAATTGTATTTTTTTCAAGTTCTACTGTTTCATCTTCTTTTTGAATTGCTAATTTGATACCTGAGTAAATCAGGAAAATTCCAAAAACATAAAATATCCATTGAAATTGATTGATTAGAGCGATTCCTCCCATGATCATTAAGCCTCTCATCACAATCGCGCTTAAGATTCCGTAAAACAAAATCTTGTGTTTTGTGTTTTCAGGAGGTCTAAAATGGGAAAAAATCAATAGAAAGATAAATAAATTATCAACGCTTAAAGATTCTTCGAGTAGATATCCTGTCAGGAATAGCATGGCAGTCTCTTTACCCAATTCGTAATAAATCCAAATATTGAAGAGTAAAGCCAAGCTAATCCATCCAGCGCTTGTCAAAAGAGCCTCTTTCATTCCAATGCTGTGCGGACGGACATATGAGAGCCATAAGTCAGTAAATAAAATTACAGAAATGACGCATGTGAAAACAATCCAATGATAGGGTTCTACAACGATATTCATTAAATAATCCATTAGTGATGAATTTATATCCGTTTTGGTTGCGACACCCACTCCAAAGGTAAGCGTCAAATCTAGACACATTGATTTAAATATTGACTTTATCCAACTGCGGAGCAGTTAAATATAGGTAGCCAGGGGTTGCGCAGCCCTGAAAGGGCAAGCTACCCCTGGATAGCATAACAAGAATATCGAACTGCGGATGCAGTTCAATAA
>JACDES010000094.1 GCA_013816265.1 Parachlamydiaceae bacterium
TAGAGCTTGCCCAACCATTTGGCTGCTTTTCAGCTAACCAAATTGTCCTTAAAGGAGGTGATCCAGCCCCACCTTCCGGTAGGGCTACCTTGTTACGACTTCATCCCAGTCATCAGCCTTACCTTAGACGCCTCTTCCCTTACGGTTAAGCCAGCGGCTTCGGGTAAAACCAACTCCCATGATGTGACGGGCGGTGTGTACAAGACCCGGGAACGTATTCACGGCGATGTTGCTGACTCGCCATTACTAGCAATTCCGTCTTCATGTAGTCGAGTTGCAGACTACAATCTGAACTGAGGCCGGTTTTTTGGATTTGCTTCACCTCGCGGTTTCGCTGCCTTTTGTACCGACCATTGTAGCACGTGTGTAGCCCCAGTCATAAGGGCCATGCGGACTTGACGTCATCCTCACCTTCCTCCTGGTTAACCCAGGCAGTCTCATTAGAGTTCCCACCATTACGTGTTGGCAACTAATGATAAGGGTTGCGCTCGTTGCGGGACTTAACCCAACACCTCACGGCACGAGCTGACGACAGCCATGCAGCACCTGTGCAGAGACCCTTACGGGAGATCCTATTTCTAGAACTGTCCTCTGCATGTCAAGACTGGGTAAGGTTCTTCGCGTTGCATCGAATTAAACCACATGCTCCACTGCTTGTGCGGGTCCCCGTCAATTCTTTTGAGTTTCAGCCTTGCGACTGTACTCCTCAGGCGGTATACTTAACGCGTTAGCTCCGGCACAACTAGGGTTGAGTCCAGTTACACCAAGTATACATAGTTTACGGCAAGGACTACCAGGGTATCTAATCCTGTTTGATCCCCTTGCTTTCGCGCTTCAGCGTCAGGAGTAAAATAGAAAACCGCCTTCGCCACTGGTGTTCTTCCACATATCTACGCATTTCACCGCTACTTGTGGAATTCCGTTTTCTCCTTCTATCCTCTAGGGATGCAGTTTCAAATGCCGCTCCGGGGTTGAGCCCCGGAATTTCACGTCTGACTTACATCTCCGCCTACGCGCCCTTTACGCCCAATAAATCCGATTAATGCTTGCACCCTCCGTATTACCGCAGCTGCTGGCACGGAGTTAGCCGGTGCTTCTTTACCTGGTACCCTCAAATTAGATGGGTATTAACCACCCTCTCTTGTTCCCAAGCGAAAGAGCTTTACAACCCGAAGGCCTTCTTCGCTCACACGGCGTCGCATCGTCAGGCTTTCGCCCATTGCGAATGATTCTCGACTGCAGCCTCCCGTAGGAGTCTGGGCAGTTCTCAGTCCCAGTGTTGGCGGTCAATCTCTCAATCCGCCTAGACGTCTTAGCCTTGGTGAGCCATTACCTCACCAACTAGCTGATATCGCATGGGCCTCTCTCTTACCGCGAGGTCTTACGATCCCCCACTTTAATAGACTTAAGATGTCTTATGTCCACCATATTTGGTATTAGCGATCGTTTCCAATCGTTATCCCATAGTTAGAGGTAAGTTACCCATGTATTACTAACCCTTCCGCCACTAAATGAAGAGTTGCCCCTTCATTCCGTTCGACTTGCATGCCTCATCCACGCCGTCAGCATTCAATCTGAACCAAGATCAAATTCTCACAGAAAAAAAACTCTTGAAAATTTGAGCATTATCAAATTTCTATAATCTATAATATGTGCGACAGTAAACTGTCCCACACAAGCTCTATTGTTTGCTTGCACATTGTCTTACTTATACTGTCAAAACATCTACGCAAAAGCTCAACGGCTTTCGCTATTCTTTCAAACTCAATCGCATTATCAGCGTTTTTATTTGAAGGAAGTTACTAACATACAAAATATGGGCGATTTAACGCAACACCTTTTTGTAATTATTTTTCATTTCACTTCTACAACATTGTGTAGGACCGAATATTTCTTTCTGTTATTTTCTTATTCGCTTAACATTTTCTTAATTAAACATAAAAAAACCGCAAAAATACCATTTCCTCCAATCAATTCGGAAGAAATCGCAAAATCAATGAACTTTTCTCATAGGACTTTCAATAGAAATATCCTAATCAAATGAATTCATTTGATCTCATTCATGACGGGTTTTAAGATTTTTAGGTTTATTTAAGAAAGAGGATACACACAATCCTCAATTCGCTATCTATTATTTATATTATAATAAGTTAATTTATTTGTCAATAACTAAATCACATTTTTCAATTAACTAATTTTACAAACTTTATAAAGTGGAAGAGGTTTTCTAACTAATCGTCTTATCCCCCTTCCACAATTCTTATATTACTAAATCAAAGATTTATTTGCAATTGTTTTTAATTATCACCATTAATTACAAAACGCAATAACAATAATTAAAATAAAATCTTTACTTTAATTAAGTATATATGATATTATTATAATATATTAGTTAGTTAAACACTTAATAAAAGGCTTATAAAATGCAAACAAACCAAACCCTAAATACCAACTGTTTGTCATCAAATCTACGCCTGTGGGATAATCTTAAGACTTCCAAAAATGTAAAAATTGAAGATATCGAATGTCTCGTAAACAAATTTAAGGAAACCACTCGTCCTTCTCTAGAACATCTATCGAGAACAAAACAACTAAATATAGCTACTATTCAAGATGCAGAAACAAATCTTTCTCATATTCGCGATACCCTATTGAATACAAAAAAATCCCCTACGATCCATAAGGATGCTCAACAAACTGAAGAGCAATTCCAACAGTGCTTACAAAATATTGATTTTCTCAAAAAGGATCTCTGTATTATGCACTCTGATTTCGTCATGCATGGAATCATCTGCAGTCATTTTACTCAAGACCTTCACCCAAAAGACAGCTTAGGCAGCAAAATCAGAAATTTTCTGAATGATCTATTGTCAGCCTGCCAACTAAAAACCCATTTAAATAAAATAGTTGTTTCTTACCTATTTAATCCTCCTAGCTCTCTCGCGAAAAAAATACATCTACAAAAATCATTAGCTAAGCTTAAAGAAAGTGAAACAGAACTCACTATCAGTCTTCAATACATTCAAGCAAAGCTAGAGAAAAAACCCTCTGATGATAATTTAAGAGCAAAAGCTTCTAAATTAGAGCAGCGAATTACAGATAAAAAATATGCTGTGAAAGAGTGTGAAGAAAAACTGCAAAAACAAATTAAAAATTTTGCTAAAGGAAATGAAACGAAGCAATGTTTTCATCAATTAGGTGGCGAAGCTTTAAAAATTAAATTGCCTAATGAAGATGTTACATTGGATGGGATGTATGTTTCAGCTGATTCTTTTAGAAAAACGATAAAAGAACAAGATGGGAAGCTTTTTACATTTCAGTATGAATCTAACGAAGTGGGAACGAAAGAAGTGAAAGGTTTTTCTTTCGCTAAAGATGCATTCGATTAATCGAAACTCAAACAGGTGTTAAATACCATCGGAGTATTTCCTGAAGATGATAAAGTGGGTAGTGGATGGAACCAAATCTTCTACGAAGATCAAGTATTAATTATCAATGATCTCGATCTTGAGCAAATGCAAAAAGATAAAATTCTTCATCAATCAAAAATCATCCCTTCAGATGATGACATATTTTCTTTAGATGAAATCGATCTTGAGAAATGTTCTGAAGGTGGTACTGTGATGCTGACTGTCGGTAATGCGGGTGTTTATGAACAATATAAGCGTGAATGTTTCGCATTTTTAATGCGTGGCATGAACGTAATGACTTTCAATTTCCGCGGTTATGGTGAAAGCTCGGGAAAGCCTACAATTAAAGGTATCGAACAAGACATGGATGCCGCTTACAATTATCTTAAAACTAATAAATGCGTTGAAGATAGTAAGTTAATGATTAAGGCGTTATGTATCAGTGGTGGTCCGGCAACACAACTAGCAGCAAAATATCCAAAAATTAATCTTTTCTTGGATCAATCGTATGCGGAATTCAGCGTTGCTGCTGCTAAAACGGCAAGAAAATTTATTAAGGAATATATCGTCAAAAATTTCGATAACTCACCTACTGATCCAAATCTCAAAGCTCGATTTATCAAATGGGCCTTGGAAAATGTTGATAAATTAGCGGAAGTAATAACGAAGTATTTATTTCCTAACTGGAAAATTCGAAATGAAATTGGTAAGGTCGAAGGACATATTGGCCTTCTTTATACCAAAAGTGATTGGCTAGTAAGCCTTAAACAAGAAATACATCAAAATCTTGAAGCGGCCATGAAATCTGGGAAATCAAAAAGAACTTCTTTATTTGCCATGGAAGGTGAACATGCGGCAAGTTGGTTAGATGCTCATGAAAAAGTATTTTCCGTAAGTCAACCAACCGCGGCTCAAGTCGAAAAAGCAATTGTTGAATTCGAAAAGAAATTACCTTCCTTAGAACTGCAAAATACACCATTGACGTATATGTCAGACGCATTAGCCGAGGATATGAGTAAGAAGGTTATTGCTATAAGTAAAGAAATCGATTTAGAAAAATTTGGTTTGAGTGAATTTTTAGGACGTGTAGCAGAGGTTATAAATCCATTTGATTCTATCGATAGCTTGATTAGCAAAGTTGAAAAGGATAGTTTTTTTAAAAAAAATTCCGAAGAAGCGATTAAATTTTTAAATGGCATCATTTTTAAAAGAGATGCAGCCTATATACCTCCTTTAACTACTTTTGAATTTAAAAATGATGCTATCGAGATCGAAGAAGAGTTTGATCTTCCATCTGGAAGTCTTACAGGAGAACGTGATCTAGAACAATTACTTGAATTAGCAAATTCCATTTCAACACAACTTGGTAAGAAGCAAAGAAGTACTGACCGTAAAAGGAATCAATTGATTCAAAAAACAGTGTTAGAATTCTTCCCTGATAATTTAGATGAACAAAATGCAGCAGCAAAAATATTGCGCAAAATAATTGTTGGAAAAGATAATAAAACCATTGTTAACCAAGTTGCAAATGCATTAAAACAGGCTAAAATTAAAAACCCTTCTGATGTCTATAAAACTGTAAAAGCAGAAAACTGGTTTCTTGCATTAAAAGAGCTTAATTTGATGCTCGGAGAGGATAATAATGGAAACTGGGAAGCGATCTTAGATCAAATTGATCAAGATTTCCATTTAAGCCGTCGTCTTCTAAATACTCCAATGCTTGAAATGCTCAAGCAGAAAATTGAAAGTGGTTTATCTTTAAACGAATTTATCGAAGAGATCGAAGATAAATATAATCTTAATTCAGTTTTTGGATTAGCTCAGTCAATAAGTCTAATGCAAGCATTGAAAAATACCGTTGCATTGATAGAGCCAAAAGATACCTTAGACTCCATCATAGCAAAAATTAAAAATGAAGAATGGTATAATAATAACCCCTATTTGCATTCGTTAGTAGAAAAATTTCTTGGGAAAGCTCTCGTTAAAAATGATCTAAGATCAACTTTTGAAGAGGTTTCATTTGTCGTTAAAGATAAGCCAGAACAGATTTTCGAATCAATGGATGAGGTTCTCACGAAGAGATATCCTGACGAGGCACAACGTCATAATGCTAAAATGTTTTTAAGGAATATCTTTTCAATAGAAAATCCAGACTTGGTTTACACCAAGTATGCTAATGAAAAGCAATATACTGGACGCAATCAGATGGATAGCTATCTTACACATGCCAATCTGATGGGCAACCTGCTCGTATAGATTAGATCAAAGTTTATTATCCTAGAAAATGATAATTTTCATTTTCTAGGATTATACTAATTTGTATAATCCTGCCTATTTTAAACAGGATAAATACAAATGAGAAAAAAGAAAGAATTCCCTGTCGGCACATTCATCCCTTTCCCTAAACGGCTTTTAGCCATTCTACAGCTATGCATAGCATTTAGTATCATCTTAAGTTATGCCTCCCAGCCTTTTATGGGCGAATATTTCTCATTAAAATCTGATATGTTATTATATGAATATGTGACTGGAAACTCCACATTACTAAAATCTCCTGAACAAAAAGATAAATTAGCACGTAACGCAAATCGTTTTGCTCTCTTGCCTGAACACCAATTAGGACACATTAATCGAAATTATCAAAAATTATATGATTATTCTACAAGGCCGTTCTTATCAAAAATCACAGATGGATTGCGAGCATTAGTAAGCTATGTTCCATCCTTTGAACAGGCCTGGATCATTTTTTCTGTATTAATAGCTGTTTTTTTACTTCTCAAAATTGAGGGTGCAGCAAGAGCGGCTTGGTTGTTACCAATTATCGTTTTAGCTTATGGAATCGATAATAGATTAAATGGAAATGACAACAAAATCACTCCAGATGTAGCAATGATTCCAACGGAGGATGTTATCGTTAAAGATTTTTTAAAAGAACCCCTTAATAGTGGTTTGGAAGAACAACACACTCAACTAAAGAAAGGGTGGGAGAAATATTTAGCCACTACTTGGAATTCAGAAAATAAATTGGAAAATAAAAGTTGGGATCAATTGGTTGAGGAAGGGGAATTTAATTTCAATTTAGCGCGATTGGAAAAACGTCCTTTGAATATACCGACAAACTGGATTCAACTTTTTAATGAAAAAAAGAGTTATTTTATTCTCATCATATTTTTTCTGTGGAATTTGTATTTTGCTTGGATGGTTAATCGTTCTGTTAAGGATAAAAAAAACGATTGGCACGACCGCTTAACACACTCGATACAGCAATCTAAAGAAGGAAAAATAAAGAGTCGTGGTTCTTTTGCCAAGTACGTAAAATGCAAAAATGAGGGGAATGAATAACTTATGTAATTACTTTGTTTGAATTCAACGCAGAGGCGGGGAGACAGGGAGATGCAGAGGGGTTATATGAGTTAAATTAGGTTAGATACAAATTTAATGACTCTTTGTTAGCTCGGTAGAGCGTCTGTTCAAAGCCCGGAGTGACGTTAGGAACTCCGGGTAATAAAAAAAAGTTTGGAGCTCGGTAGAGCGACTCAAATACGAGATTATTAGATTGAGGTGCTTTTAGGTGGTTTTAGGTTGTTTGTGTGTATTATCATTAAGAGAGTTAGCATATCATCGCATATTTGAGTCGCTCTACCGAGCTCTAATCTTTTTTTTATTACCCGGGGTTCCTTACGTCACACCGGGCTTTGAACAGACGCTCTACCGAGCTAACAAAGAGTCATTAAATTTGTATCTAACCTTATTTAACTCACATAACCCCTCTGCGTCTCCCTGTCTTCCCGCCTCTCCGTCTGTGTTGTTTTCGATTTCTTCTTAGCTTTTGTGACGCAAAAATTATTCTGGAAAATAGATAGGATACAATTCGTTTTGCAATTCATCTGATGCGTAAATAATAGTAACAGAATTTTGCTTAATAGCTTCTTCCATAATTTCTCTATCATTCCCATATTTTTTATCTAAGAATCTTATGGCTAATCCATTTAGTTTGACAGCCTTCAACACAAACTCTCGGTCATTTTGTTGATCATCAGTTAACATCGGCATCACAAGATCATTTATTTGTATTGCTAACAACAAAAATTCTTTATCTGTTTTTAACTCCTCTTCCGCCCATTCAAATGCCCCTTGGCATTTTTTTATAGCTGCTAACATGACGTCTTTATCTCGATGCATTTCCTTAGATGCATAAATAATATTTATCCAGTCATCTTTTATTTCTGCTAACAATCTTTTTTTTTCAGGAATACTTTCATCATCTACATATTTTTTAATTTTAACATTTCCTACTCTTCCTTCATGCCAAAGGTATGTAACAAAATACATAGCACTACCTAAAGTAAAAATTGTTAATGTTATAAATGTAATTAATTTTATTAGGCATTGAAATTTTGTAAATTCTTTGGTCGCTGTCATGACCCAATAATAACGTCCTAGATGTTCTATAGGACCATTTTCAATTTCAAAATGAACTTGTTTTGGCAAATCATTATATTGTATGATTTGTATGGATGCTGACATTCTTCCCCTAAAAAATAAAAGTCATTACTACAAATGGCGTTGCAAAACTCGAATTTTTGCAACTCATTCTACATTTTAAAATCTGTTCCTAAGTAGGTTCTTCGAGCTTCTTCATTTGAAACAAGTTCATTTACAGAACCTTCCAAAGTGACTTTTCCATCTTGAACGAGATAACTACGATCCACTACTGAAAAAATTTCACGGGCATTATGATCTGTAATTAATATACTAATATTTTTCTTGGCTAATAACCGAACTAAATGTTTCACATCTTGAATAGAAAGGGGATCGATATTGGCAAAAGGCTCATCCAACATTAAAAAAGATGGTTTTGAAACTAAAGCACGAGTAATTTCAACCCTTCGTCGTTCTCCTCCGGATAGTGACATAGCATTTTTCTTTGCTAAATGCTCAAGATGTAATTCTCCAAGAAGCTCTTCAAGCTGCCTTTGCCGCTCAATCTTTGTTAAAGGCAAACTCTCTAAAATACATAAAATATTCTGTTCTACCGTTAAATTGCGGAATACTGATGGCTCTTGTGCCAGATACCCCATTCCCATCCGCGCCCTTTTATGCATAGGAGCCTGTGTTACATCGACATCTTGAAAAAAAACTTGTCCTTCTTCAGGACGAATAAGTCCCACGGTTATGTAAAAAGCTGTGGTTTTACCAGCTCCATTTGGTCCAAGCAACCCTACAATTTCTCCACGATTAACTTGAAATGACAATCCGTTAACAACACGGCGTCCTCCATAGCTTTTGGAAATATTTCGAACGCTCAAGCATACTTCTGGTGAATTTGAACTCATTATTTGACCTATTAGGGGCTTTCTTTTAATTGAAAATGTTGTCTCAATTGATCTATTTCATGTTCGATGAAAGTAAATCGTACATCACCACTTCCTTTTATCGATTCTCGCTTTGATTTTTCATCGCGACTTATTGTTAGAGCAGGGGCACTCATTTGTAGGTTATTTACTTTATCATAAAACAACACACGATTACCATTAAGTCCCTTAAGAATCATTACACTATTCTTTGGATCATATTCAACACTATCTGCTAAGGCATATTGTAAAACTGAACTCGATTCTTGTATATGTCCATCGAACCTATTTAGCATCTTTACATTTCCTTGCATCAATAATTTTGAAGGAACCAATGTCTTTTCTTGTAATGAATAATTTAATACGACGCTATCGGAATAAATATCCCCAAGCAAGTCTTCAAAATAGACTTGCTTTCCTTCTGGCACTTCCCCATTTTCTGCCTTCGGACTCTCCATTACCACGGTAAGATGTTCATGATCAATCATCATGGGGCCATGACAATATACTTTATGTACAAAATTTTTATTTTTATCTTTATATGTTAGTTCGGTTTCGTTTTTCGCCCAAATCGAGCGGACAGTGTTTTTACCATTTGTCTCGTTTTGATATAATCTGAGCTCATTTGGAGTCTTTATATCTCCCATATCCCCCATCTGCACATCGATATTTTTTTGCATCGTGAGCATTTTTTCTTCTTCGTTCCAACTTAACGCATCGGAGGTAAATTGAATCTGCTGTGGAATTTTTCCTTCCTTTTGAATCAGAATGGTACCTTGAGGAGAAGTAAAAGTTAATATCTTTGTAAAAGTATCTAGATCGATTTTTGGAGCCTGAATCCGATCGCCATTTTTATTAGTTACTACACAAAAATTTTTTTCCGGATCACTGACATCCATGGTGAGATAATTTTTTGCAATTCCATTATTATCGAATGAACAACGATAGGTCGCAAAATCGGAAAATATTAAATAGTCGTTATTATAATAAGCTCTTACATTCCCATCCGAACGAATTTCACGAATAAGTGTTTTTTGAGATTTTCGCTTTGGGTCATATTGACGAATAAGATCAGCTTTTATCTGATGACTTTTCAATACAAGTGGCGTTGATTTAGAGCTTTTATCTTTTTGATATTGTTCATCCTGATAGATAACATCTGGATGATTTTCATCTCCAAGAAAGGTGGCATGTAAATTAAGATAATCGATTTGTGCTTTTTGGCATTCTAAATGTCCCCCACTTTGCAGCTCAATTGAGACCCCATCATTCATTGAGACAAATGAAAATTTCATTTTCTTTTCTTTATCAGAAAAAATACTTAAACGATGGGTTGATATTTTTCCAAGACCGTGCTGTATGACAACATTACCTTCAAGAGAGATGTCTTGACCATTATAGATGGCTTCACCTGAATTTATTTCCATTGGTCCATCTAAGGATTCATTACCAGAAAGATTGAATATTATTAAAGAAGTTGCAAGCAATGCGAGTCTGAATTTTTGCATTATTCTTTTCTCCAATCATGAAAAGTGGCTTGAAGTCCTTTTGCTTTAAGAGGCATGTCGTGATTTGTTAGAGAAAGCTCAACTTGTGTTGCAACACCATTCATGATTGGTTTTATAAACTTTGGTATAGGGTCTAATTGGTCACCAAAAGCAATGAAACGAGCTAATTTTGCTTTTTCAGCAAATAATTCTTCGGTTTTATAGTGATAAGTAGCTCGGTGGGCATCTAATTGTCGAATGACTTGGTTAAGACTATTATCTGGCTGTACTTGAAACGACTCTTGCATGATACAATGGACATCTTTAAAATGCTCCACAAGTTCGGTTTTACCCTCTTGTTGATCTAACTCAAGTTCAGAACTGATACTATTCAATTTCATCTGCAAACGATCAGAGCCTTTTGTAAATAGAAAATGCTTTGTAACATTATACCGTTGCTGTTTGGCTTTACAAATAATTTTTTTATTTTCATTCGTACTAACCATCATCAATCGCTGGTATGCTTCACGATCAGCTATGTCCTCAGAACGAAAGAGTCTCGTGATTCCACTCACAGAAAGGAATAATAAAAATACTAATAAACAAATTCTCTTTTTAAACATCCCTACCTAATTTTTTAAAGAGGACTTTTGTGGAGTCAACGATTGTTGCTTTTGAATAAGCTCGTATAATTCCTTTAACTGAGGCAGTAATAAATCTAATTCATTAAAATCCAGCACAGAAGCTGCATCGCTTTTTGCTTCGGATGGATTTGGATGCGATTCCATAAATAGACAATTGGCTCCGGCTGCTAAAGCGGCTTTTGCTAAGATAGGTATAAATTCACGATCCCCTCCGGACATATCTCCTAAACCGCCCGGCTTTTGAACTGCATGTGTAGCATCAAAACAAACAGGGAATTCAAATTTTTGCATGATCGAAATGCCTCGCATATCGCTAACTAAATTGTTATATCCAAACGTCGTCCCGCGATCTACAAGAATAATTTTATCATTTCCTGCAGAAATTATTTTGTGGATCACATTTTTCATATCCCAAGGGGCTAAAAATTGACCTTTTTTCACACTGATGATTGCATTCGTTTGTGCAGCAGCTACAACTAAATCTGTCTGTCTGCAAAGGAAAGCTGGAATTTGAAGAATTTCACAAACTTGACCAGCAGCTGTCGCTTCTTCTGGAGAGTGGATATCAGTCACTACAGGTAAATCAAACTCTTTTTGTACTCTTTCCAAAATTCGTAATCCTTCATCTAAACCAGGACCTCGAAATGAATGGAATGACGAACGGTTTGCTTTATCATAACTAGATTTAAAAATTAACTTTACATCATGCTTTGAAAACATTTTTTTTAATGTCTCTGCGGCCTTTAAACAATGGTCTTCACTTTCAATTACACAAGGACCCGACATTACTACAAACGGGGCTTTTGGCCCTATCCAGAAATTTTTAATTGGAATTTTCTTCATATTTTTTCCTTAAGAACAATATCTTTCGGTTTGTTCTTTTTAATTGAAAATATTTATACCAAGCAACTTTTGGTTATTTATTTATAGTTTAGCTCATAGGAGATTAAGTTTAAACGAGAAGAGCATTAATTCCAATAAAGAAAGAATTGTTTACAGCTTGTTAAAAAATAGCAATATTTGTATCTTTTAAAATTTTTTAGAGGTGTCTCCCTTTCATTAACTCTTAAACCAATTATTCACCAAATGTTTCCTCTTATACCGTTTTTTTCACCCGTCCCACAAACGCATTATTTTAGTAGAACTCCAGCTCAATTAATGTTTAATCTAAATTTCCCTTCTAATAACATCCCCCATGGAATTGATTTAAATACCCTTCCAAGAGACTTTTTAACAACTTTCTTTGAACAACAATTGACTCTGCTTAATTTACAATTGAATCAACAATTTACATATCAAAATCTGATGTTACCCTTTGGCAATGTTCAAAGATCAATCCCATTAATGCAGGATAAACCAAAACCATCTAGACTCTTTACAGTTTATGGAGACCTTTTTTCGAAATATTGTGAATATTTAGATTTTCGCGATTTATTAAATTTAGAAGTTGTAGAAAAAAATACCCTGCAACATACTGCCAATTTAAAAATAAGTTTTTGGATAAGATGTATAAAATTCTATGATACTGAAGACCAACTTCAAGGTTCCCTAGAGAGCTTACCAATTAAACAACTCAGACAATTGTATAAAGTTGTATTTATTGCGCATGAATATAAAGTCGTGCGCACAAATTTTGCGTTTTCAAACAATAATTCTCCGGTAGCGCAACAGCCAAGACCGATTTTTTCGGAGCTTCATTTTCCATGTATCGCTCCTTCATGCAACAAGAGAGTTTACACATGGGAATTAACAAGGTCTAATAGTCTGATTATTTGTGATGGTTGTTCGAAGAAAGTTCTTTATTGTATAGGTCAAGTTGAAAGAATTTATGCATTAAAATCTTTTCAACTCAAAACCCGATATCTAAGGTACGATGCTGAAATCCAAGAACTTAAAAAAAGAATTAAAAACTTAGAAGAAAGAGGATTGAATTCTGAAGTCTCCGAACAGACAAAAGTTTTACAATCTTTAAAACTAGCAAAAAAAGCAGGTGAAAAGGTCCACGTCGTCTATTTTAATTCAGCGGGAATTATAGGAAATATAAAATACTTATATTTTGATTTTATATTGAATGAGGCGAGATTAAGAATATCACATAACAATATAACCAGAAGTATAAAATTAACAGATGAAGGGATAAAAGAATTTCGTAAAAAATACGAAGGATTAGATGAAACTATTCGAAAGGGTTTACATTTAGATTTAAAAACCAAAACAGTTGTCTGGACTCCACCATCCCTTCGGCAAGTGAAAAGCAAAAGCCCTCTTAAAAAAAGAAAAACTTAACAAATACTCTGGAGCAACGATGGCACGGTCATCACTAGCATCTGAAATTTCTGTATATAAATGCGTGAAATCTAGACATATTGTTTTAAATATTGACATTGTCCAACTGCGGAGCAGTTAAATATAGGTAACCAAGGGGTTGCGCAGCCCTGAAAAAGGCAAGCTACCCCCGGGGATATCATAACAAGAATATCGAACTGTGGGTGCAGTTCGATATTTGTGCGAAGGAGACTAACGCAATTATTGAACTGCATCCGCAGTTCTCTTTTTCTATACATTAAACCAGGGGTTGCTTTGCCCTTTCACCCAAGATTCGCGTAATTTTTTTTCCACCTAAACCAGAGCATATGTTACTGCTTCTTATAATAAAGGTATTTAAATGATTCTATATTTTTGGATCATCACACTAATGAGTGGTTAGTAAGACGTGAATTTATGTAACATCACGTATTTGAATCGCCCTGAAACGGGCTCCGATCTTTTTTTTTATTTACCCAGAGTTCCCTCAGGTCACTCTGGGATTTGAACCAATGCTGTCAAAATAAGAAATAAAGTGAGAATCGCCTTGTTTTTATTACAGATCTTTATCCTCAATTTTTTCTAAAGAAAGCACTCTTTGTTAGGCCTGAAGGGCCGGCATGAAATAGC
>JACDES010000095.1 GCA_013816265.1 Parachlamydiaceae bacterium
CGGAGATTAGATCCGCATAGGTAGGCTTTGGTTTAGTATGTTTAATACCTCCTCATCCGTTTGATTGACTTAGTTTAATATACCCGCGATTCGCGCGGAGTGCGAAAGTCCTCTTTCGCTTTGTTATAAAGCGCCATATTTGTCTACATGTCTAGATTTGACGCTTACCTCCAAAGGGGTTCACCTTCATTAAGTAAACTTTTAACTGGAGGCTGGGATATGTTTTACATTATCTGCAACATACTCAAAGTCGATAAAACCATTTTCAAGATCTAGGTGGACTAATTTTACTATTATCTGATCTCCCACGTCTACTCCTTGATATCCTTTGACCAATTTACCTTCGACAACTGGGTGGAAAATACGCACCCAAGTTCCTTTGTCAGATGCTCCTGTAACTAACGCATCAAAATTTTGATTCAATTTGGGCGTTAAAATCAAAATTGCTGCGGCTTTTTTCATTTTACGCTCAACTTTATTAGCATCGGATTCTTTTTCTGTACAATGTTTCGCAAGGCTTTCTAGTTCTTGCGGAAGGTAAGGTTGGGGTTGATTTGATAAAATAGATTTTAATAATCGCTGCGTAATTAGATCTGTATATCGTCTATTAGGGGCTGTTGAGTGTGTATAGTCTTTTAATGCTAAATCGAAATGCCCTAATGGCGCTATTCCAGGGTATTTTACGACATATTCTCCATTTCCTAATAATTTGATTACAGTTAAGGATAATGTAGGAAAATTTAGTGGATCTGCTTTATTTCTCTCTTGAAGAAATTGATCGAGTTTGATTGGATCCGGATCTTTAGGGAGTTGAAAACCATATGTACTAGCAATTTCGACAATACGATCCCATCGTTTGGGAATTCTTACAACTCTTTGTAATGAGGGCACTTGATGATTACCCAAAAATCTAGCAACGGCGATATTGGCAGCGATCATGAAATCTTCGATAAGGTTATGTGCACGATTCGATTCCGCAGGCACAAGATCGACGATTTTATCATCGCTTAGCAATGGAGTCGCCTCAATTGTCACGAGTGTTAGAGCGCCTTGAAATTTCCTATTTTTTCGCATAAGTTTCGCAATTTTATCTTGCAGAATTATTTGATCACTAATGCCAGGAACTTGAGCGATCTTGATCGGTGGATTATTCGATGTTTCAAGCCAAGGCGCTAAAGAATTATATGCAAATTTAGCCTTATTGTTGACTAAAGCTAGATAGGTGTCGTATTGTCCAATTGTACCGTCGGAATTAATAATAATTTCTATAATCATTGCTTCTCGATCTTGATGTTCGTTTAACGAGGTCAAATCGTATGAAAGATTAGTAGGAAGCATTGGGAAATTTATTGTAGGACAGTAGATTGAGGTTGTGTTGTGTTGAGCAAATAAATCGATTGGGGAATTTTTTTTCACGAGTAGATCGACATTAGCAACCGCGATATAAATTTTATAAGTATTATCGTTTAAGGCCTCTGCGTAGGTAAGTTGATCAAGATCTTTAGAATCATCGTTGTCGATAGAAAACCAAAGTTTGTTTCGATAGTCTTTTATTGAATCTGTTGGAGATAACTTTGGAAGCTGAAGTTGTGCAACTTCATTTTGTACTGATACATTATATTCAGGCAAAAAACCGTGCTCTAAAAGTGCTTTTTTTGCTAGTACTTTCAGTATGGAAGAAGTAGATGTTGGTTGATTCATGTGATCTCTCAATTTAAAATAATGATAATGATAATTACCTATTAAAAGGAAAAGATATGTTGGATGTCAATTTTAATCGTACTGATCCATCACAAAATTATATTGAACGATATCCCCAACGTTTAGATGCCCTCTTTCTTCCAAAGTCAGTAGCTGTTATTGGAGCTAAAGATGATCCCGGAACTGTGGGTTGTACCATTATGTCAAATTTGACAAAGGGTTTGTTTCAAGGTCCCATCTTTCCGGTGAATCCCAAAAGAGAAAAAGTGATGGGCCTTCAAGCTTATCCTACAATCGGATCTATACAACAGCCAATAGACTTAGCGATAATTGTTACACCTGCAGCGACTGTGCCAAATATCATATCTGAATGTGTCGAAGCTGGTGTGAAATCGGCAATTATTATTTCTGCAGGTTTTAAGGAACTTGGGGATTCAGGTCTCAAACTTGAAGAACAGATTCTCAGTTATGCCAGAAAAGGGAATATGCCAATTATAGGTCCTAATTGTTTAGGTATAATGAATCCGAATTATGGCCTCAACGCTACTTTTGCTAGGGGGATGGCACTTCCAGGACATTTGGCATTTATAAGTCAATCAGGTGCTATGTGTACCTCTGTTTTAGATTGGAGTATAAAAGAAAAGATCGGCTTTAGTTCTTTTGTCTCTATCGGTTCGATGGCAGATGTAAATTGGGGGACATTAATTGATTATATGGGCGATGATCCTAATACTCATAGCTTACTCTTATATATGGAAACTGTTGGTGATGCTCGATCATTTATGACTGCTGCACGAGAAGTGGCATTAGAAAAGCCTATTATTGTGATTAAAGCTGGTAGGAGTTCTGAGGCAGCAAAAGCAGCAGCCTCACACACCGGATCTTTATCAGGAAGTGACGAGGTTTTTGATGCTGCTTTGGAAAGAGCTGGAGTCTTACGTGTGAATAATATTTCAGAGTTGTTTAGTATGGCTTCTGTATTATCTCGTCAACCAAGACCAAAAGGACCAAGACTCACTATTGTTACGAATGCCGGTGGACCTGCGGTTCTTGCTACTGATGCTGCAGTAATGAATCATGCAGAGGTTGCCGCTTTAGATGAATCTACAGTAAAGAAATTGGATTCATTTCTTCCTAAGGCATGGAGTCATAGTAATCCGATCGATATTTTGGGAGACGCGGATGCTGATCGCTATATCAAAACTCTTGAGGTATTGTCGGAAGATTCGACAAGCGATGGATTATTAGTAATATTATCACCTCAAGATATGACTGATCCTACAGGAACCGCAGAAGGAATCAAACGATTTGCTCATTCGATGAATAAACCTATCTTAACTAGTTGGATGGGCGGAATAAGTGTCGAAAAAGGGATAGCAATTCTTTCAGAAGCAAGGATACCGACATTTGAATACCCGGACGATGCTGCAAAAACATTTGGGACCATGTGGGAATATAGTAAGAATTTACAAAGTCTTTATGAAACGCCAATTCTCATTGAAGATGATACTAATGCTAACAAAAGTGTTATAGAAAAACGTAGACATTCGACAAAAAAGCTTTTTGAACAGGTTCAAAGTGAGGGGCGAAATTTATTAACTGAATATGAATCGAAAAAAGTATTAGAGTATTATAATATTCCTACAGTAAAGACCTTAGTTGCAAAAACGTCTTCTGAGGCCGTTCAATTAGCGAATGAAATAAGTTATCCCGTCGTCTTGAAGCTTTTTTCCCAAACAATCACGCATAAAACGGATGTGGGCGGGGTGAAATTAAATCTAAATAACGAAAATGAGGTAAAAAAAGCATACGAAGAAATCCAACAAGCTGTCGCTAAACTGAAGGGAAAGGAGTATTTCGAAGGGGTAACAGTTCAGAAAATGGTAAAGCATAAAGGTGTTGAACTAATTTTAGGTAGTTCTACAGATCCTCAATTTGGCCCAGTTCTTCTTTTTGGTATGGGAGGTCAGTTGGTTGAGGTATTCAAAGATCACTCTCTTGCGATTCCTCCATTAAATCGAAAACTTGCCCAAAAGATGATGGAAAAGACAAAAATATATGAAGCCTTGAAAGGTGTGAGAGGATCAAAATCTGTTGATTTGCAGGCTTTAGAAGAACTTCTAGTAAATTTTTCTCAACTCATCGTTGAAAATCGTAGTATTGAAGAGATAGATATTAATCCTTTGGTTGTTTCTGAAAATGATATGATCGCTTTAGATGCCAGAATCGTGTTACATGATAAGAAAATTAGCGAAGAAGAATTACCAAAATTAGCCATACGTCCCTATCCCACCAATTATATAAAATCTGCAACATTACAGAATGGCACATCTATAACCCTTAGACCCATTCGTCCTGAAGATGAACCATTAATCGTTTTATTTCATCAAGAATTGTCAGAGCACAGCGTTAGACAGAGATATTTTGAGTTTATGAGTTTGGATGAGCGTGTCGCACATAATCGTTTAATTCGCATTTGTTTTAATGATTATGATCGAGAATGGGCAATTGTTGGAGAAATTTCAAAGGACGATAAGAAAGAAATTGTTGGAATGGGAAGGTTAAGTCGGATCCCTGGAACTGGAACAGCACAAATAAAGCTGTCAATTATCGATGCCTTTCATCATCTAGGCTTAGGGACTTTACTCCTTCAACATTTGCTTGAAATAGCAAAAAAAGAAAAAATAAAAGTTGTTGATGCATTCATTCTATCTGAGAATGAAGGTATGATAAAAATTTGTAATAAATTAGGATTTACTATTTCTAAAGATGGTGAATTTATTGTTCATGCTCAATGGATAAACCAAGATTATGTATAAGTGCTTAAAAAAAGATTCTATTTTGGATAAAGTTGGATATCAATTGGTACCGATACGTCAAGAGGATATGGAAGCAATTCGCGTTTGGAGGAATGCTCAGATAGATATTTTGCGCCAAAATGTACCTATATCTAAAGAAGAGCAACAAGAGTATTTTTCCAAACATATTCTACCAATTTTTGAGCATGAATTTCCTAAGCAAATATTGTTTAGCTTTTTGTATAAAGGAACTTGCATAGGATATGGCGGGTTAACGGGAATTAGCTGGGAATCACGACGAGCTGAAGTTTCGTTTTTGCTCGATCCAAAAAGAGTAAAAGATATTCATCAATACCATACTGATTTTTTGTGTTTTTTAAATTTGTTGAGCCAGGTTGCCTTTAAAGAACTACATTTTCATCGATTGTTCACTGAAACATTTTCCTTTAGGGATGATCATATTAAAGTATTAGAAGAGTTTGGATTTAAGTTTGAGGGTACCCTAAAGGAACACATATACAAAAAAGGGGATTGGTATCATTCCCTTATGCATGGATTATTGGCAAGAGAGACGACCTATGTGGAAAAATAAACGGGTTTTTATTAGTGGTGGAGCCGGTGTAATAGGAACAGCACTAGTGAATCAATTGATTGATCAGGGTGCCGATATTTTTGTTGGTGATTTAAAACATTGTCCCAAGGAATGGCTGGGCAAAGTTAAATATCGACAGGGCGATTTAAATGAAATCAATGCGTCTGAATTAATTGATTTCGATCCCGAAGTATTTTTTCATCTGGCAGCTACTTTTGAGCGTTCTGAAGAGACGTTCCCATTTTTTAAAGAGAATTTTCATCACAATATTTTCTTGAGTCATCATCTTATTTCATGTTTGAAAGATGCTAAAAGTCTTAATAAAGTGGTTTTTGCATCTAGTTATTTAATTTATGATCCTAATTTATATCAATTCTCAAATCCTCATGAGCCTATTGTTTTAAGTGAGAATACTAATGTTTATCCTAGAAACATTTGTGGATCTGCAAAATTCTTTCACGAGCAAGAGCTTCGTTTCTTAGATAATTTTTTGAATAATAAAGTGTCATTTATATGTGCACGTATTTTTCGTGTATATGGAAAGAATTCCAAAGACATCATTTCAAGGTGGATTCGATCGGCTTTGCGTCATGAGCCTCTAACTGTATATAGATCTGAAGGCCATTTTGATTATATCTTTGCAGATGATGTTGCAGAAGGTCTTATCAAATTATCAGGGGCTCAATTTTCCGGTATTGTAAATTTAGGTTCAGGTCATTCACGGTCTGTGAAAGAAGTTTTGGAGATCCTTAAAAATCACTTTCCTGTTTTGCAATGGAATGAAGTCTCTTCTGAAATTCCAATTGAATCATCCCAAGCTGATATGCGTCTTTTTGAAGAAATTACTAAATGGAATCCCTCGCATAGCTTAGAAGAAGGAATAAATAAATTAATCGATTTTGAAAGATTAAATATTGAAAATTTAAAAATTATAGAATCGCCTCTTGGAATCCTCATCACAAGCATATCAAAAAAAATCCCCCTTTTACAAGCTGTGCGTCAAGGTATCGATAAATTGGGACATTATAAATTTATTCATGGTTGTGATACAGACGAAAATTGTATAGGATATTATGGGGTGGATACATTTTGGCATTGTCCAAAATTATCACAAATGACTGTTGAGAGTGTTATAACATATTGTAAACAACATTCTATAAAATCTATTATTCCAACAAGAAATGCAGATTTAATTTTTTATGCACAAAGCAAAAAGAAATTTCTGGATCAAGAGATTCACATCATGGTATCGGATCTAGATACTATTAACAATTGCTTAGATAAGAAACAATTTTCTGAAGTACTTATTGCGAAGTCATTTCCTGTGATTTTTTCGGCACTTTCGCTTGATAAACTTGATGGCCCCGCCTATGTAGTTAAAGAACGATTTGGGGCTGGATCTACTAATTTAGGCATCAATCTTAGCAGATCTGAAGCTGAAAAATTTGCGAGAGGTCTCCAGGACCCGATTTATCAAAAGTTCTATGAAGGAATTGAATGGAGCGTGGATTTATATCGGAGCCGTCATGGAAAAGTAATGGGTTGTGTGGCACGGCAAAGAAATACTGTTGTGAATGGGGAGTCGCAAGTAACGACAACAGCTTCTTATCCTATTTTAGAAAAATTATGCAAAGATATTGCAGAATTTCTCAATATATATGGACATGCTGTAATACAAGTAATAGAAAATTCAAACGGTGAATTTCATATCATTGAATGTAATCCCCGTTTTGGTGGTGCTTCAACAGCCGGTATTGCAGTTGGATTAGATAGTTTCTATTGGTTTTTGCTGGAAAGCCTTGATCAAAATATTGAGGAATATCCTTTTATGCGTAGTAGTCAAGAGATTAGACAGGTGCGTTATCCTGGCGATTGGATTCTACCATGGTCATAGTTTTTGATTTAGATGATACGTTATATGACGACATTTCTTTTGTTCTCAGCGGATTTCGCAAGGTGGCAGAATATTTAAGTACCTTCCTTGATGTTGAGCAAGAGGATATTTACAATCAACTTGTCATAGAATTACAAGTTAATAGAAACCAAGTTTTCGATCGTTTTTTAGAGAAGCATGGAATTTTTCAAAAAAAATTGGTTTCAAAATGCATTAGTATTTATAGAAAGCATCATCCTTTAATCTCTTTATTCCCTGAAGCTGATGAATGTATAAATCGTCTTAAAAAAAATCCATTATATGTTGTTACGGATGGGAATAAGCTTGTCCAAAAAAATAAATTTGTAGCGTTGGGACTTGCAAAAAGGATTAAGAAATGTATTTGTACATATGCATATGGATTGACTCATTCTAAGCCCTCGCCTTATTGTTTTCAGAAAATTTGTGAATGGGAAAACGTATCACCATCCGAAATTGTCTATATTGCCGATAATCCCAAAAAGGACTTCGTTGGGATAAAGCCACTTGGATTCTGTACGATTAGGGTTCTTACGGGGCCATATAGAAATTTAAATTTGGGGTCTGAATATGATGCAGATATGACGATTAGCAATTTAAGTGAATTAAATGAAAATTTATTGAAAGATCTGATGAATAAATGATATACCATTCAAAGAATGGTGTTGTTTAGTGAGTTTAGAAAAATTCAACACAAAGACACGAAGATACGAAGACACAAAGATACAAAGAGCCCCTAATAGTTTGCCTTAGTGTCTTAGTGTCTTTGTGTTTAATCCCTCTAAGTATAAAAAATGGTGTTTATATGGCTAAAGATATTACGATCGGTTCATTCAAAATTGGGCCTGACCATCCTCCATTTATTGTAGCTGAACTTTCAGGAAATCACCATCAGTCTCTTGATCGAGCTATTCAACTTGTGGATATTGCAAAAGAAGCGGGTGTGCATGCTCTAAAATTGCAAACGTACACTGCAGATACTATTACTCTCGATGTCAAAGGTGCCGAATTTCTTATTACCGATAAAGACAGTCTTTGGAAAGGTAGAAATTTGTATGAGCTTTATCAAGAGGCGCATACTCCTTGGGAATGGCATTATCCCATATTTCAAAGATGTAAAGAATTAGGGATGCTTGTCTTTAGCAGTCCTTTCGATGAAACATCTGTTGATTTCCTTGAGGAATTAGATGTTCCTTGCTATAAAATCGCATCTCCAGAAATCGTCGATCTACCTTTAATTCATAAAGTTGCTTCATTGCGTAAACCTCTAATTATATCTACCGGAGCCGCAACATTAATTGAAATCGCAGAGGCTGTTAAAACAGCTCGTAATGCAGGTTGCGAAGATATTATTCTGCTTAAATGCACTGCTTCATATCCAGCTTCGCCTAAGGATTCAAATCTTCGTACTATTCCTCATCTTGCAGAAGCTTTCGATACATTGGTTGGATTATCCGACCACACTTTGGGAATAGGTGCTCCATTAGCAAGTATTGCATTAGGAGCGTGTATGATCGAGAAACATTTCACAATTAGTCGTTCTGGGGGAGGAGTAGATGATGCTTTTTCACTAGAGCCCGATGAATTAAAATCCCTTGTAGTTGAATCGGAAAGAGCTTGGCAAGCTCTTGGAAAGATTCAGTATAGTCCATTAAAAGCTGAACGTGTTACTCATTCTCATCGACCCTCTCTGTATTTCGTAGAAGAGCTTAAGCCTGGTATGATTGTTCAAATGCACCACATTCGATCCGTTCGCCCAGGAAATGGATTGCCCCCGAAAGAAATCGATAGAATCATTGGATTAAAACTTGAGCATCCAGTCAAAAAGGGGACTCCGGTAAGTTGGGATTTATTCAAGGTATAAGATTATGAAGATTGAAATTTATGTACAAGCGCGTATGGGATCGACTCGACTACCAGGAAAAGTGATGATGCCAGTTCTAAATAAGCCTTTATTAGGTCATTTGATTGAGCGCTTATGGCGAGTGAAGGAAGCAGATGCTTTTGCTATTTTGACAACAAATAAACCAGAAGACGATGAAATCGTTTCCTTTTGTAAAAAAGAAGGGATTCCGTGTTACAGAGGCTCTGAAAATGATGTATTGGATCGGTATCATTCACTTGCTGTAAGTAGGCGTCCTGATGCAATTGTCCGAATTACAGGTGATTGCCCTCTTATTGACCCCGATATTGTAGATCTCGTTATTAGGACTTACAGAGATGATAAAGGTAAATATGACTATGTTTCAAATACTTTGGAGCTCACCTTTCCAAGGGGGTTAGATACAGAAATATTTTCCTATAAGGCATTAGAACGCGCTTTTCGTGAATCGAAAGATCCTTACGAGAGAGAACATGTGACAGCTTTTTTTTATCGTCACCCTGAATTATTTAAATTAAAAAATGTTCCTTCTATGGAGTTACTTTCGAATTTTCGTTGGACTGTAGATACACAGGAAGATTATGAGCTTGTAAGGCTTATTATTGAACATTTATCTCCCATCAAGCCAGATTTTAGATTGCTAGATATATTGCAATTATTTAAACAACATCCTGAATGGAATCTAATAAATGCTCACATAAAACAAAAAAATCAAAAATAAGAAGAGAGATTGACCTGAATTAAAAAATTTGTTACACCTATATCCTTCCCAAATATAAAGGAGTCAATATGTTAAAAAAATCTGTTGTATTAAGTACTTTAGCTGCTCTTAGTTTATTTGTTATGACGATTAATGCTCAAACAAATGTTAAAACAAACGACAAATCTAAAATGGATAATAAGCCTGCTACTGGTGCCGTGATACATCCACGTGCTGAATTAAGAGATGATATTATGGAAGAAGATGAGTTAGAAGGTACAGATACTCTTGCTATTCCTCTTGATGACAGTGCTGTTGAAGATGAAGCGCTACTCGATCGTATGGAAGGAAAACCATTCGAACTTCCAACGAAAAAATAATTCTTGTTATCTATTTACTAAATAATTCCTTACTTGCGTAAGGAATTATTTATATTTCTTACGATGTCACTAAATTTCCTGGTAAAGAAACAGATATTGTTAATAGCTGGGTTTCTAGTAATATCCTATCATTCATTCTTGATTGTGCATTTATAGCTGTTTCTGTTTCTGAAATCGCTTCTTGTTGTATGCTTGTAGGAGTTGATTGATGCGGTAGTTTTAGGATTCTCGGTTTTTGGATTTCTTCATCATTTTGAGAGGTCGGTGATTGAGATGTGCTTACAACTCTATGAGAAGGACTTGTAGGTATGTAATAGGTTCTAACAGCTGCCGCGGCCCCTGCTCCTTCCGATTGTGATTTAGAGGTAGATATACGTGCGCGTGATTGTTCAGTTCCGGTCACTTCAAGCATAGCAGTCCTCAGTTTAAGTGACTTAGCACCAGATTTATTTCGTCTATGGCCAGGGAGCGAATGAAAGATTTCTTCTGTAGCTATTTTTGCATTAGTTTGCTGGGATTGCTGAGTTTGTTTTGAGTCTACAGAATCTGCTCCTGTTTTAGGTGCTTTTTTGGAGCTGAAACATGGGAATATAAGGCAACAATTCATATGAGTATCCTTAGTATTAAATTGGGATCTATTCACAGAAGCTGTATACGATTAGTATTTTAGGATATTTCATTTGTGAAGGATTTATTCAATGATGTCAAATCATTTATTTTAAGCAAAGGCTAAGTTATTGAATCAAAAGGTGATATTTACAAGGAGAAACGATTAGCCAAGATAAGAAAATTTGAAGCCTTTTGATTATGAGCTTAAATGTGTAAGAATCATATATTTTTTGAAACTCTTTGAAATAAAAAAGGCTTATTCCCGCAAACACTTATAAGAATTTAAATCTTATAAGTATTAATGCGGTGAATAAGCTCTGATTAAGCTGGTTGAAAATTTCACTCAAATAATTGAAATAACTTGCTTTATGCTCTCAGTTTTGCCCGCTAATTATTTTATAGTTATTACGATTTTTTTATCGGCTATACCTTTAAAGTTGATGTTAAATAATTTTGAGTAGGTCTTAATGATATTGTTAAATAGTGTTTTGGTATAACCAGAAGCGGCGGTAGTGTCGGTGCTTATAGCTGCTTGGTTATCGTTTACATGTATTGTAAGGCTTGTTGTTCCCTTAATTGTGGAGATGTAAGTAAGACGTGAAAGTGCAGCATTAATATCAGTTAATTTACCACTCATTGCCATAGTAAATCCAGAAGAGTTTGTGGTTTTAGTGATGTGTAAACTTCGTAAGTCAGTAATTTTAGAAATTGCTAGAGTACCTATTTTAACATTAAGACTTACTGAATAAATTGTGTTGGCATTAGCATCTATATCAGTGATAAGTAAACCACCTAATTTTCCTATTCCAGTTGATATTCCAGGTTTAACTGTTAATGTAGTTAAACGTTGGTGGATAACTGGTGCATCATTTACAGAAATGATTCTTACGTGTTCATTAATTGCATTGCTTGTACCACCTTTTCCGTCAGTGAGTTGCAATTGTATATTACGTTCATTAACAGTTGGATTATCTGATGTATTTGAAAATCCAACATGTTTTAGAACTATTTCAACAATGGCTGCATTTGAAGATGCGTTGAATGTCACGACTAAAGGATTAATTCCAACACCAATTGTATATGTACCTACTGTAACACCATTGACAATAACATTTGGTCCAGAAGTTTTAATTAATGTACCTTCAACAACGATGCCGAGTCTATCAAAGGATGAGGCGTTTTGAGTTATTTTAGCGGTAAGTTTACCTCCATTGAAATTAATATTGTCAAGATCTGTTACCCTCACCTGAGCGACTAATTTTGTAGCTGGTTTATTTTCCACCCAAACTTTTTCTGCTGTATCAACTCCAGTAAGAGTAGGTGCTATATTTGCAGGTATAGTGTCAGTGATATTGGCTGTTGCAATATAGCTAGCAACTTGATTGCTATCGATTGCTTGATATTTGAAGCTGTCTGGGCCGCTATATCCAGCATTCGCTGTATATGAGAAAGATCCATCTGAATTCAAAGTAAGAGAACCATGTGATGGTCCAGTGAATAATTTAGCTGTTAAATTTATTCCTGCATCATTGGAAAGAACACCTTGAGATGCATTAATAGTAATAGTTCTATTTGTAGAAGTTGTATTATCAGAATATGTATCATTATTTGTCACTGGAATACCGATAATCTCTGCAACATCCGCAGCAGAACCGTAAACATCTACAATATGGATTTGTGCATTGTGATTTCCGCCTGCACTTGAACTATATGTATGTGTACCAGATATACTAAAGTTACCATCACTTCCTGAAACTACTCCTGTTGTAGTTGGAGTTCCATCATCCCAATTAATTGTAGCAATAAAGCTACCTGAAGTGAGTGCATGATTAGGATCTGTAAATGTAGATATTAGACCAGATACATATCCAGGTGTGCTGCCGTCTCCTTGATTTTGTACTGGTGTAGCAGATATCGGAGCTTGATTTACTGAAATGTTGACAGTTGCGATATTACTGAAGTTATTTGCAGATTCATGATCATTGACTGTATATGTGAAGCTATCAGATCCTACATATGTACCTGTAGGTGTATAGTTAAATGTTCCATCGCTATTTAATGTTACGGTTCCATGTGAAGGACCAGTTATAAGGTCAGTAGTGAGGTTGTTATGTAAGGTGTCAACATCAGTATCGTTAGTAAGAACGGATGTTGGATTACTGATAGCAGAGCCTGCATAAGTGCTATAACTGTCGTTATTTGCTACTGGGGCATCGTTAACTGGGGTAATTGTAACAGTGATTGTACCTGTGACTATGTCTCCATGACCATCATCGACTTTATAGACGAAGCTATCAGAACCGTTGGCATTCGCATTTGGTGTGTAGGTGTAACTACCATTAGCACCTAAGGTGACTGTACCTTTAGAAGGAAGAGTGCTTATACTATAAGCTAATGTATCGCCATCAACATCTATAAATGGTAATATTCCACTGTGAGCCACATCTTCGTCTGTAGTAAAGGCACCATTATTTGCAACTAAGGCATCGTTAACAGCAGTCACGTTAATAACAAAAGTTTGATTCGTAATAGTTGCAACCCCACCATTTGCAGTGCCTCCACTATCTGTTAAGGTTACAGTCACTGTAGCAGAACCATTCGCATTTGCTGCTGGGGTGTATGTTAAAGTACCATTGGCATCGATTGAAGGTTGTACAGAGAACAAGCCATTATTATTGTTCATGACAGTAATCGCTGAAAAAGTTTGTGATTGTTCGTCTGTTGCGGTAGCTGGACCACCGTTAACAAATCCAACGACAGTTTGAGAGCCTGAATCTTCCAAAACAGTTTGAGTGCCCAATAAAACCGGTGCATCGTTAACAGCAGTCACGTTAATAACAAAAGTTTGATTCGTAATAGTTGCAACCCCACCATTTGCTGTGCCTCCACTATCTGTTAGAGTCACAGTCACTGTAGCAGAACCATTTGCATTTGCTGCTGGGGTGTATGTTAAAGTACCATTTGCATCGATTGAAGGTTGTACAAAGAACAAGCCATTATTATTGTTCATGACAGTAATCGCTGAAAAAGTTTGTGATTGTTCGTCAGTGATAGAAGCTACAGCACCCTGAGCAAAATTTGCAACAGTTTGTAGTCCTGAATCTTCCAAAACA
>JACDES010000096.1 GCA_013816265.1 Parachlamydiaceae bacterium
GACTTTCGCACTCCAAACGCTTTGCGAAGCTTTAAGAAATATTTATGCTACAGATTTCCAAAGCGACGCGTAGCGTTTGGAGTGCGAAAGTCCTCTTTCGCTTTGTTATGAAGCGCCATATTTGTCAACATGTCTACAATTGACGCTTACCTTCGGAGTGCGTGTCGCCTTCCTTAATTGAATTAACAGAAAGCTGTCACATTATAACACAGATCAGCTTTGCTGACCTGTGAAAACAAATTACTAATCTATATCTGCAGGATTAATAGGCATCTGATTCAACTGAGTTAAATTTTGCTCTATCCATTTTGCATTTTTTGTATCTTGCTGGCTATTACTTCTATAACCATATCTTCCCAACATAGCAATCGTTGAAAGAGATCCCAATACAAGTCCTGGTGCTAACATAGCAAATGTAGTTGCAGCTCCCACCGCAGCTCCACCAACCCATAACACGCCCGTTGCAGCTAAACTTACAATGTAAGCCATTTTATACTTTCGATCTGTTTTTTTGTTTGTATGGATCAGTAGACTTCTATTAACGACGTCTTCAACTTTTTCCTGATATTCTGGAACTGTACTATAAATATCTCTATTTTTTTTCCAATCTTCAACTAAAGTTTCAAATGGAAGCTCCTCATCTTTCACATCCTCATTTTTCGCATATGATTTACCTACGAAATATGTCGCGATACCAGCAAAAATAGTCCCGACAATTAAAATGGCTATCCTCATACCAGAATTATCTTCATTTTTCTCTTTTTCACCATTATGATGATGGTGGTGAATGTTAGTACTGTTGTCAAAAACTACCGCGGATGAAGAATAATTAACCGTTGATAACAATGGTAATAATCCCAAATCAATATGTTCAGCTGGTTTACGATCTTCTTTAATATCAGCAGATGCTCGTTCTGGTGTTGTTTTTTTACCTAATATATCGTTAGAGATTTGATTGGCTAACACTAATAATAGCTCTGTCTTACGATGAATCTGTTTTGTTAAACCTGGATAAATACGCTTATATTGTTCAATAGCAGGTTGCTGTTGAACAGGAGTTGCTGCTTCATATACTAGATATTGTGCTGGTTGTATAATACTTTCTGGACTATTCATTAATTCTCCTTAGTTAAGTTATTAATTATTTCAATACTCTATTTAAACAGATTATAATTAATAATGAATAAATTAATTGTTAAGATATAATAAATAATTAAATTAAAATATTAAATACCGGAAATTTTAGTAAGTTAATAAATCAACATTTCTAGTGAATATAAACGATTGCAGTATTAAAAGTTCAGGATTGACAATCCCATTTTTAACATGCTATACCGTGCAAATGGTATAAAAAAATGCAAACGAAAACAAAAGAGGAGTTTTAAACATGTTGAAAAAGTTTTCTTATATTATTAAAGGATCTCTAATCTTTACCTGTCTTGCATTATCGACGGTTTCATTCACAAATTCGTATTTTCAAAATCAAACCGAAATTGCTCAGACTTCAATAGCTGAAAAACAATTAATCGATAAATCTCAAGATATAAAGGTGGATTTCCGTGAAGTGGCAAAAAAAGCCATTCCTGCTGTCGTTTCTATAAAAGTACAATCCAAGAAAAAATCAGCCTCTTTCTTAGGGAGTGAAGATGATTCAGAAGATCCATTCGACAATTTTTGGAAATATTTTAGCAAACCTCGCGGCTCAAAAAGTGAACCAGCTTTTTCAGGACAAGCCTCTGGAGTAATTGTAAGTGCAGACGGATATGTGATCACCAACAATCATGTCGTTAATGAAATGGATAATATCGTCGTCCAAATGAGTGACGGGAGAGAATTTCCTGGTAAGGTGATAGGACAAGATAAAAATAGTGATTTAGCACTAGTAAAAATTGAAGCGAATGATCTTCCCTATTTAAAATTAGGTAACTCTGATGAGTTAGAAGTAGGGCAATGGGTTGCAGCTATTGGAAATCCATTTGGATTACAAGGAACACTTACACACGGCGTTGTGAGTGCAAAAGGTCGCAATAATCTAGATATCGTTCCTTCAGAAGATTTCATTCAAACGGATGCTTCAATTAACAGCGGTAATTCTGGTGGTCCTTTAGTTACGCTAAGTGGCGAAGTGATAGGAATTAATACAGCAATAGCAACTAATTCTTCTTCCGGCAATATGGGCATTGGTTTTGCGATTCCAAGTAATATGGCTCGTTATGTGATGAAGGAAATTTTAGATCACGGTAAAGTATCTAGAGGATATCTGGGAGTCTCATTACAATCTATTGATTATAACTTAGCAAAAGCCTTTGATTTAAAGAAAATCGAAGGGGCTCTTGTCACAAGCGTTGTGAGTGGATCACCAGCAGATAAAGCGGGCATAAAAGCAGAAGATATCATTATAAAATACAATGATCGTCCTGTTGACAATGCCGCCACACTACGTAATAGTGTATATATGATGCATACAGGAACCAAAATTAATCTCACTATTTTGCGTGATGGCAAAACTATTCAGGTCCCCTTAGAAATAAAAGATTTCCCTGAGGATTTAGTTAAGCATGCAAGTATCATTGAAAATAGCCAACTTGGAATTGAAGTTGACACCCTTACCCCAGAACTTGGTCAGGCTTTAGGTTATACAAATACTAAAGGAGTCGTGATCACAAAAGTTCAGCCAGGTAGCGCTGCTGCACTTGTAGGATTGAAAAAAGGCGCCCTGATTCTATCTGTAAATCGTAAGAAAGTGGAAACAAAAGAGCAATTTTTTGCTGCTTTAAAAGAAACTGCAAAAGATCGTCCTGCTTTATTGCAAATTAAACAAGGTGATATTAACGCCTATATTTCAATTCAATTAGAATGAGATAATGATTAATTGGGGCTGTCTGAAAATTCAGACGGCTCCTTCAATGCCGGCTCATTTACAGACACTTCCATTACGGTTTGTTCCCTAAAGGCTCCCTGAGATTCATATTTCTCTAACTCTGCAAGAATTTTAGGCATTGCTTCACGAGCTGCTTTTCTACCTGCCTGATACATATTTTCATGATTTTTATCATCAAACATACCAATATCCCCTAACTCAGGCTTAATGATAACGTCGGCATCTTGCGCACAACTTTCAGTTTGAAGTAAAAATTTAATTTCAGCAGAACGAGCTGCAACTCCAAAGAGATTTGTAGGACACGCTTTCTCCAAAAGTTCGCTCAAATCAACAGCAACAATTACATCGGCATTCATACTTTTAGCAACACAAACAGGAATAGGATCTGCAACTCCACCATCAACAAGAATTCGTCCATGAACTAAAACAGGAGCAAAAACAAAGGGAACTGCTGCGGAAGCATGTACTGCTGGAATGATAGGACCATAAGAAAATGTGACGAGACGTCCTTCCATCATATCAGTAGCTACGACATAAAGTGGAATATGTAAATCTTCAAATCGTTCACAATGCAAATTTTTATTCAAAAATTTTCTTAAAGATCGACCCTGTACAAAACCGTAGCGGGCATTTTTTATAGTTACATCTAATATATCCCAAACTTTCAAAGGAACCAATAAATGTTTTACATGTCTCGCATTAGGGCAATCTGCATAAAGAGCGCCTACAATACTTCCTGCACTACAACCAACAATCATGTCGATTTTGATTCCCGCTCTCTCAAATTCCTCTAATACACCAACATGTGCCATCCCTCTAGCTCCACCACCCCCCAAAACAAGTGCTAGGCGAACATGATGATGAGGAGATAGTACAGGAAGAGGTGGAATTTCTTCCGGTAATTTATATTTTGTTCCACAACTTACCAACAGCAGGGTAGATATAATAGCAAATGCAAAACCATTTAGAAGTGAAGCTCGAATGGAAGTTTTCATATATTAGAATATTTCTTTTTGGTTTTCATAGTCTCAATTTACTTTTATCATACTAATAATCAGTTAATGAGAGAGCGCTATATTAGGCCTGAAGGGCCGGTATGAAATAGCCCAGGTCGCAGCGGAGCGGAGGCCCAATGGCATTCGGTTAAGAAACCATGTGCCTTTTGGTTATGTGTTAAGTGAGGTGCTAAAAAAGCATGATTTTTTAGATATGCTTATTTTTAGTTACTTATAAAAACGAACCTTCCTTAACCGAATGCCATTGAGCGGAGGCCTGGGTATGAATAAAAAAAACAATCGAGTCCTGAAAGGACGGCATGAATTGGAGACTTCAGATTTATGCCGTCCTTACAGGACTCAATACATTGTTTGCAATCACCCAGGCCTCCACTTCGCTGCGACCTGGGCTATTTCATACCGGCCCTTCAGGCCTAATACAGGGCTTTCCCTAAAAGAGAGCCCAATATGAGTTTAACTCTCAATAAACCATTCATTTTTGTAATGAACCTTAACTCAGAAAAATATTGATAACTATTCCTAATTATTTATGCAAATGATTTGCTGTGAGGAATTCATTTAATTTTTAAATATTAAAAAAAAACAAGCCGACAAATCCCCTCTGATTTTAAATAAATTTCTATAATCCATTGACTATAAACATTTTAATTCAGTTTGCATTCATCAGATTGGTAAATTATCATCGAATTTTAATTAACTTTTTTTGTCAAAAGGTCTATTCAATATTACTCTTTATTTGATAAGGTGGATTATGCAAGTATCTTTCGTGAAGCGGATTTTAGTTTTTATAGCTGTTTATACAGGAGGAATATTAATGAATGTTTCAGCGCAATCAAACGATCATCCATGGATAACTACAGAGGATCCTTACGAGCATTTCCATGTATCATTTCCCCATCATCCAACGCATATGGCTTTTGACATTCCTTTAGAAAATACTGAACAGCTAGGCAAATTGAATGTCTATTCCGCCCCTTTTGGCAATCAGTTGTTGATGTTTTGTAGTTTATATTCACCAACCTTTAAAGGTCCTGAAGCTACAGTAAAGCAATTTCAAGAGATCTTCTACACATTTATCATAAAGAGAATGTTCTACCAACCGAAAGTCTTCAAGAAAGAAGCTATTTATTCCCAGAAGAATATCCAATTCCAAGGGATGCCAGGAATTCGTTTCGAGCTGCAATACAATGAGCATGGAACAGAAAAAAAATTATCTGGTTTAGCCACTTTCAAGGATAGTAAAATTCATATCCTTTTTTACTTAGCTCCAAAAGGCAATTTCGACGAAATAATTCTAGAGAATTTTATTGGATCATTCAAGCAGCCATAATTTGATTTTTTTTTATTAAGGTTCATTAGTTGCTCTTGTTTACCCCTTGATGGGGGTTATGGCATGATAGCCCAGGGTAAGCAGAGCGCAACCCTGGGTAAAAGTAATTTAATGATTGCACCCCAGAAGGGGGTGCCGGCATACGATAAATCTAATTCGTTAAGATAATATACATCTAAGTTTGCCGGCACCCCTTTCTGGGGTGCAATATTTTAATTATTTTATACCCAGGGTTGCGCTCTGCTTACCCTGGGCTATCAGGCCATAACCCCCATCCGGGGGTGTAGCAAAACGCAAACATTATATCGAACTGAAAACGTCGTTTCTATTCTTTTTAATCAATTTTTTCTTTTCATAAGCGACACTCACTTCAAAGAGGCTCGCATTCATTAATTGAATCCAAATTAAAGTAGCCATTTACTTTGGCTATTTCATATTTTTTCTTATTTCTAAGTGCGAACAATCTAAAAGGTTATTGCCCTAGTCTCGATGGTAAAATTTTCGTCAGTATTAACAGTAACTTATCAGGACGCACCCTTCATTAAATCCTCGAATTCTTTTGAATGACGAATACTATCGAATTCTCGGGCCTGTACAACCTCAGAAAAATTTGGTAATCCCATTTGAAGAGAACATCTGAGCCATCCAACAGCAGGTTTAACTTGACCCATAACAGCACAAGCTACTGCATTAAGAAATGCTGTCTGAGCCCTTGGATCATTTTGATAGGCTCTTGTGCCTATATCAACCGTTTTCTCCCATTCTTCCAAACGATACGCGAGTTGTTGTAAAAAACGAAGATATTCTTGCGAAATTTGTTTCTCTAATGGCAACAACCAATCATATGCTTGTTTCAAATGTCCTTGCTGAGCTAAGATACGAGCAATATTCTGTGTGGCTACAACAAAAAGTAAGCCTTCTTTTGTTTGCTCTCTTAAGAGGAAAAATTTGGCCAAGGCCTCATTATTTTTTCCAGCCTTCAAATCCTCTTGGGCATCCTGCAATAATTCTTGAAGATGTGCTGCAGAGTCGTGTGGCATCACATTTCTAATTTCTGATAATGTACGATAACTTTCAAAAGCAAACATCAAAAATAATGCTCCTGCAAGAAATGATTGTAGAAAAAAGAATAAAAGACTTCCAAGCACCGCTACAAAAATACTAATGTACAAAGAAAATTTTATTCCGTTAAAACCAAAAGCACCTTCCAATAACACCCGCATCAAATGACCCCCATCTAATGGCAAGATGGGTAATAAATTCAACAACGTCCAAAATAAATTCACGTAAATGGCTACTTCAATCGCATCTGCTAAAAGTGGACGCTGATGAAGATTCACAAATGAAGAAAATTTATAAACTAAAACAAAAAGAAGTAATCCTGCCAGTGGACCGTTAAGAATGACCAAAAATTCTTGCCAGGCTTTTATAGAAGGACCCTTACGAGTGGTTAGCCCTCCTAATCCTACTAAATTAATTTCGGCAGTTTGGCCGAAAGCGACCGCTGTCAATGCATGCCCATATTCATGAATTAATACAGAAAAAAGAATCACAGAACTCCATATTAGTGTTCCAGTGATTGTGGCAGAATTCATCCAGCCGATCGCTAAAATTAGAAACCAGAATAGTGGATGAATGATAACAGGTATTTTTCCAGGTATTTTTATCATAAGACTTTAGCTTTGAAGAATTGATTATTTCTGAGATTTTACTAACTTCATTGTTTTTTGTACTTCTAAACCCATTTCAGCAGGCGTTTTTGCAATAAATACACCGGCATCTAAAAATGCCTGAATTTTTGTTTCAGCAGTTCCTTGAGTTCCGGAAATTATTGCTCCGGCATGGCCCATACGCTTTCCTGAAGGAGCAGTTTTACCTGCGACGAAGGCAACAACAGGTTTTGTACAATTTTCTTTTATCCATATCGCGGCTTCCTCTTCTGCCGTACCGCCAATTTCACCGATCAACAATATCACTTTTGTTTCTGGATCTTTTTCAAAAAGTTGCAAAACGTCAATAAAATTTGTTCCGTTTAATGGATCTCCGCCAATTCCAACACAGGTTGATTGGCCAAGTCCCAGTTGAGTCGTTTGCCAAACAGCTTCATAAGTTAAGGTACCGGAACGCGAAACAATGCCGACATTTCCTTTTTTATGGATATATCCAGGCATAATACCCATTTTGCATTCATCTGGAGTGATGACTCCTGGGCAATTAGGACCAATTAAACGACTTGTTCTGCTACCGCGCATGATATGACTGACTTTCAACATATCTCTAATAGGAATTCCTTCTGTAATACATACGATTAATTCAATACCCGCTTCTTCAGCTTCAAGAATTGCATCAGCAGCAAAAGGTGCAGGGACAAAAATCAATGAGGCATTACAATTAGTCGCTTCTTTCGCTTGCCAGACAGTATCAAAAATTGGCAGACCCAATGTCTCTCCCCCTCCCTTCCCTGGAGTAACACCACCTACATATGTGGGAGCGTAAAGCATCCCTTGTTCAGTATGAAAATGGCCAGCCTTACCTGTAATCCCTTGAGTTATTATGCGTGTCTTTCTGTTAACAAGAATGGACATTAGACACCTCCCTTAGATTTTGCGGCATCTACAACTTTTTGAGCGGCCTCTTCTAAACTATTCGTAACGACAAAATTAAGTTTAGATTGTTTTAACAGCTCTCTTCCTTGTTCAACATTTGTACCTTCCATTCTTACAATCAAAGGTACATTGACATTTAACTCGTTGGCAGCTGCTATGAGTCCTTTTGCCAGAGTTCCGCAATTCATGATGCCGCCAAAAATATTAATTAAAATAGCCTTTACATGTTGATCTGACAAAAGAATTTTAAATCCTTCTGTGATTTTTTCTTGGGAAGCACCTCCACCAATATCTAGGAAATTAGCAGGACGGCCTCCGTAGTATTGTATGATATCCATTGTAGCCATTGCTAAACCGGCTCCATTGACCATGCATCCGATATTGCCCTCCAATGCAACATAAGCGAGTTCATTTTCATGTGCACGCGCTTCAGAGGGAGAGAATTGAGTAGGATCATAAAAACTTTTAATTTCGGTCTGACGAAAAAGGGCATTATCATCGATAGAAATCTTCGCATCAATGGCGATTAATTCTTCTTGATTCGTAAGAACTAAAGGATTTATTTCAACAAGAGTGGCGTCTTTTTCAACAAAAACCTTCACAAGAGCATTTGCAATCAATTTTCCTTTTTCTGCTAATGTTCCGAACCAACCCATAAAATTAGCAAGTCGTAATAAGTGATATTTTTTTAATTGTCCATCAAGGGGTATAGGGATGTATAGAACTTTTCCAGGAGCATTTTTAGCGACCTCTTCGATATCCAATCCCCCTTCTTGTGAAGCAATGAGTACTCCACGTGCATTTTGACGATCTATGACAACACCCAAATAGTATTCTTTTTTGATGTCGACGGGAGGGGTGATCATAATTTGTCGCGCGACAATTCCAGCTGGGCCTGTCTGATTATTAATAATTTTTTTTCCTAATAACTCAGAAGCGTATTGTAAAATCTCATCGCCATTTTTAGCAATCTTGACTCCTCCTGCCTTTCCACGACCACCTGCATGAATTTGTACTTTTAATACCGCAGTTTCCAGTTGATGACTTGAAATCAAATATTCAACTTCCTGCAGGGTTGAAACAACATAATATTGTGGAACGGGAATTCCAAAATTTTCAAATATCAATTTAGCTTGGTATTCATGCAAGTTCATAAAAATAACCTTAAATTGCAAAAAATATAAGTAGTAATTTTAAAGTGCCATATTCGCAATTAATTTAGATATTTGCAATTTTGTTTTTTGATTATTTTATCGTGAATAATGAAAGAGAAAAAGGGCTTTAGCTCTAGTGAATCCTCGTAAGCTTGGAGAGCGCCTGTTCAAAACCCAATGTTGTCGAAATAAGAAAGCGGCTGTAGCAAAAAAAGAAAGCGAAAGAGGACTTTCGCTTTCATTTTCACTACAATCTATTTTTAGAGAGAGCTATAAACTCCCTCTCTCTTTTGAATATGAAGCTGAAAATTAGTTTATTTATCTGAAGCTAATTTAATTTGTTCATCGATAAATTCACTAATTTCTTTGTCAGCAGCTAACGTTTTATCTGCTTCAGTCAAACGATCACCTTTTTGTATCATTAATAAAAGAAGATCCATTCCTTTCACATCATGTATACTTTGAATCGAAGAGGCTACAAGCATCAATGAGGAGAATTTTTGACCTTTAGAACTAATTTTATCAAACGTATTTACAAGCATTAGTCCAATTGACATATCAACTAGATGATCCATAACATAGTCATGAAACATTTGATAGGTAGGCTTTGCCCCTTTCTCTAATAGATATATGATAACTTCTTTGCGATGGCTTTCTAAAGCAATTTGTAGTGACGATTTATTACCTCTAGACCAAGCATCTAATTGAGCTCCATTATCCATTAGGCATTTCACCATTCCTAAATTACCTTTCTCAATGACCTTAGGCAGCAATAAAGAAATATAGGTACCTTCATTAGCATGATCCCCTTGAGAAATATCTTTGCTTTTTGCTAAATCTGGATGGTCTTTTAGTAACTTGTTAACTTCCGATACATCACCACTTTCAATCGCAGCATTTAACTGACCTTGTAGATCAATAATTTTTCTATCAGCGAGATTCTTTTCTTCTGTTTTTTTAGAACGATTAAAATAATAGTTTGTTAAAGCTAAAACACCAAGGGCTAAAAGTGCAATCCCAGTGATAATTTTAAAAAGATTCAGGTTTTTATCTGAAGTAATAGATTTAAATGAAAAATCTAATACATTCTGACTTCTAATTATGCTTTCTAATTTCATGCTGTCTCCAAATAAATAATTAATTGTTAAATTTTTATTATTTTAATTTAAAAAACATTTATTTGTAAATAAATATTTTTTATTAACATAAATATTATCAAGTGCATAATGAAGTTTTCGTAGAGAGATAACTTGTATTTAGATATACTTTTTTTCTTGAGTTTATAAAGGACAAAAAGGACAAAAAGGACGTAAAGGACATAAGGGACAAAATATACCTTAACCTGAAAAATTGTCGCTTGGGTCCTTTAGGTCCTTTTCGTCCCTTTCGTCCTTTTGTTTCGACAAGCTGTCTTCCATATTTTTTAATGATAAGGGTTACTATGGTTTTAAAATTTTTCAAATCAAGTTATGCTAAAGTTAAATCTGCACTAAGTAAAGCCCGCTCCTTTTTTACGCAAACGCTGACAGCCTTATTCCAAGGAAAAATTAACGAAGATACCTTAGAAAAACTGGAAAGACTTTTATACGAATCAGATTTCGGAGTGAAAACAGCTTCAGATTTAACAAATAAAATCCGAGAATTACATAAAAAAAATCCCAGCTTAACAACTCAAGATTATATCAATGCGCTACGCAATGAAATACTTGAAGTACTGAAACGTTATCCCACCAATATTGCCCCACCACCTAAAGAACTACCTCAGGTCATTTTAGTTGTTGGTGTTAATGGAAATGGAAAAACCACATCCGTCGCAAAGCTTGCTCATATATTTACTCAAAACGGTTTTAAGGTCCTTTTAGGCGCTGCAGATACTTTCAGAGCAGCCGCAATAGAACAACTCGAAACATGGGCACTGCGGGCACAAGTTGATATTGTTAAAGGTGCCCCTAAAAGTGATCCCGCATCTGTTGCTTTTGATGCTGTCACTGCAGGAAAAGCACGCCACAAAGATATTGTGATCATAGATACAGCGGGCAGACTTCATACTAAAACCAATTTAATGCAAGAACTAGAAAAAATCAAAAGATCATGCACTAAAGTATCTCCAAACGCCCCTCATGAAACACTTCTTGTTCTAGATGCTACTACAGGCCAAAATGCAATCGATCAGGCTAAAGAATTCAACAAATTTACTCCAATAACAGGTCTAATTCTTACAAAATTGGATGGAACTGCTAAGGGGGGTATTGTCATTGCTATTCAACAAGAACTAGGTATTCCAGTCAAATTCATTGGGACCGGTGAGGGCCTCGAAGATCTACAACTATTTGATCCTGAATCATTTACGTCAAGTCTTTTCGAATAAACCAAACCTTCTAAATTAGCCAACTTATCAACTTACCCCCTTTTTTATTAATTAAATTTTAAATATTAGTTAAATTATTTTTCGTCGTAATCACTTAATTTATAATAAATTACAACAATATTAAATAATAATTACATTTTTAATTTGACAAAAGTATTACTAATTACTATAATAAGAATTGAAAGGGAAGTAACAAGGAGGTGGTTAGTAAGAGAAGTAACAAATAATTCGCATGTTTGAAGGCAAACATGGGCAGATTTAAGTAATGAACTAGTTAGACATATGTTCCCCTGAGAATATATTGTTAACTACGCTTTAAAGGAAATATATACTTAGATCTGTCCATATATGCCTTTTAAACATGTGAAGCGAAATGGACAGCCATTCCGCTTATTAATGAGTGAAGTTGTTCGGATGGTGAGTAAGTTACTCAACACATGAAAAGTCCTTAAGACTTAGACTTCGATGTTTGGTTTAATTAACATCATTATTATTAAGCGTTGAATGGCTGTCTGGTTTTAAAAACAGGAGGATTTATGTATCATTGGTTAAAACCATTTGTAACAAGTTTCTGTTTTTTAGCGCTTCTTTTTGCTCCTATTAGCGTTATTGCTGGACACGGCGGTGGTGGACACGGTGGCGGTGGACACGGTGGCGGTGGCGGACATGGCGGCGGTGGCGGACATGGCGGAGGTCATGGCGGACATATGGGTGGTGGCGGACATCATGGAGGTGGACACATGGGTAGTCACCATGGTGGAAACTGGGGTGGTCATCATGGTAATTGGAATGGACGTCATGGAAATTGGAACAATAATTTGGGACATAGAAATTGGAATAATTGGAATGGGGGTGGTGACTGGGATAATTACGGATACGGAGGATATTGGCCTTATTATTATAGCTCGTATAGCTCGTCTTATCCATATTATTCAAATGATTTAAATTATAGCAGTTATAGCAGTTATCCTTATTATTATTCAGATGATTTAAATTATGGCAGTTATAACAGTTATCCTTATTCTGATTATTATTACCAAGATGGAAGCGGATTGTATTTCTATATACAATAAACTTTAGAACATAAATATGAAGATTAGTTTCTTTAATGATTACAAATTTTGTAGGCTCTTAAAAAAGATGAAAATTTAATAAGAGCCTACATTTTAAGTTTGCGGGCCTCCCTTTTGGGTTGAGGCCTGCATTTAGTGAAATAAGTTTTGTAGGCTCTAACAGTAGATTCATTTATTGAAAGAGTCTACATTTTAAGTTCGTAGGCTTTATATTTATGTAAAGCCTACCTTTGGTCGATGAAAGTTTTGTAGGCTCTTAGAAAAGATGAAAATTTAATAAGTGCCTACATTTTAAGTTTGCGGGCCTCCCTTTTAGGTTGAGGCCTGCATTTAGTGAAATAAGTTTGTAGGCTCTAACAATAGATTCGTTCTTTGAAAGAGCCTACATTTTAAGTTCGTAGGCTTTATATTTATATAAAGCCTACCTTTGGTTGATGAAAGTTTTGTAGGCTCTTAGAAAAGATATTAATTTAATAAGAGCCTACATTTTAAGTTTGTGGTCCTCACTTTTAGGTTGAGGCCTGCTTTAGTGAAATAAGTTTTGTAGGCTCTAACAATAGATTCGTTCTTTGAAAGAGCCTACATTTTAAGTTTGCGGGCCTCCCTTTTAGGTTGAGGCCTGCATTTAGTGAAATAAGTTTTGTAGGCTCTAACAGTAAATTTATTCATTGAAAGAGCCTACATTTTAAGTTCGTAGGATTTGCATTTATGTAAAGCCTACCTTTGGTCGATGAAAGTTTTGTAGGCTCTTAAAAAAGTGAAAATTTTAATAAGAGCCTACATTTTAAGTTTGCGGGCCTCCCTTTTAGGTTGAGGCCTGCATTTA
>JACDES010000009.1 GCA_013816265.1 Parachlamydiaceae bacterium
ATCCTAAGTCACCCAATATTAGTAATATTGGGTGACTTACGATCGCTCAACCCCGGGACTTTGACGCAGCAAAAATATTAACAATCCTACCCGAGCGTGGTATAACTCCAATTTTTAGACCACGCATGGTATAATCAGAAATTCTCTCAATTTGAGTTTTATTTACCTAGAATTACATGAAGATGCTCACTTTCATGACCATTCTTTGTGACACTAAATAATGTATAGACAATTTTTCCTTTTACCCGATCATCGTTATATTCAAAAGGACCTTTCGAGTCGATTTGAGCTAACTTAACGCCATCACGCAGGATTTGATAATATTCGATGGATTTATCTAAACTTGGATTCCAGGTTAAATGATTCAAAAACACAGATTGTGTAAGAAATTTATCATTGACTGTTTTTCCCCTAAAATGGGTTGGTGGTAAAACTTGGCTTCCTTTATAGGTATACACGTCGTCCGGCATATTTGCAGGAGATGTTCCAAGTGGTGTGGTAATAAATACTTCCACTTTGCCTGTTCCTGGGGGAGCTACTGCTGTGATTTGATTTTCCGAATCGACATGAAACGACAAGGCTTTTTTATTTCCAAATTTCACTTTAGATGCATCATTGAATAATTCTCCCTCAATGATCACCTCGTTTCCACCTTTGGAAGGACCTTTAGCCGGTTTTAAACCTTCAACAAAAGGAGATGGGAAATAGGTAAAAATACCATTAAATGGCGCCACGCCTGATTTTGTAGTGATAGAAACTTGGACTGTTCCTATTCCAATAGGTGTAATAGCTGAAATTTGAGTATCAGAATCGACATGAAATTCTAAGGCTGGCCTTGGTCCAAAATCGACAGCAATAGTATTTTTGAAATTATTTCCTGTAATAATTACTGGGGTACCCCCACTAGCTGGTCCTGAAGATGGGTTAATAGCATCCGTACTCGGTAATTTTTCTTGTGGAAAAATTCCTATAAAAGTTGAGGCTTGAATTTTATTAGTTATACCGCCAACTGTTGCACGCCATTGCCATAATGCTACAGCTGTTTGTTGATCATTTAATTTTATACTTGCAAAAACCGTTTCAATTAAAAGAGGTAATATTACTGTTTCAAGTTTATTTTTTTTCCAAACCATTTCTGTAGCAGCTTTGTGGAACGCAAATACTTCTATATGTAATTTATTTTCAGGTTTAGGTGTAGTTATAATAAGAACAGCATGTCCATGAGTATTAATCGAAAGGCTATTATCTGATAAGAAAGGGTTTAATGTCTTGAATACAATTATTGATTCTTCTAAAACACCTAGTTTTATTTTTGCGGTTTTAAGTGTATCAGTTTCGTGCCAGGCCACCATCACATCTCCATTTCTATTTACTGCAATACAGGAACTATCAGAATTGGAATCAGGAGAATTAATTTTAACAAAATTTGACCACCCGTTTCCAGATGCCGAAAGATAGCTAACAAAGGCATCATATCCCGTGTTATTATTTCTGGCTATATGGGTAATTAAAGTAGCATTTCCTGCAGCATCGATAACAACTTGGTTTTTATTTATTCTTCCAGGGGGATAAGTAATTGGGTCTATGGTTTGAAGATCATCAGTATCAAAGTAATAGCGCCTAGAATTTAACACAGTCGAATTATTCATTACGGTCGCCCAAGCAATAATGCTTTTATTTTCTTGAATAGCAACAGTTTTAGAGGATTCAACAGGTATTGTAGTATCCAGTCTATCAAAACTCTTCCATTTTTTACTTGTTGGAGTTAAAGCATATACAAATAGATGATGTGATACCCCAATAATATTTCCTGAGCTGCTTCCTTCAAATTTTGAATCACTAAGGAAGTTATTAGGATTTATTTCTTTAGTGGCTATATTAGACCAATTAGAATTTGTTAATGAAAATTCCTGCTTAAACGCTTTTAAAATAAATACCTCTCTTACCGGGTTTTGTAAGAAATCGCTATTAAAGGAAACTGCTCTAAAATTATTAGAATCATCAGGAAATAATCCTAGCGGAGCACCACCTTGAGACCCTGAATCTATTATATTTTGATCAGTGGACCAGGTTGTTTCACCCCCTTTTTGCTTAAACACCTTTAATATTGGAACCCTGGATTGACTTTTACTTGCCAGGAAATATGCATTACTATCTTTATTAAGTGCCAAAAAATTATCTTTAGATTCTATTAAAAAACCATTGAAATCACTTGTCACCCAATCAGCCATAACAGGATGAGCGTAAGATAAAGTCAGTAAAAGAAAATATTTTAATATATTCGAAAAGAAATGTTTATTTGAAGAAATCATAATTAGTTCCAAAAAAGTTTAAGGTGTTTTTTCAAACTTTCAGTAATAGCAGATAGGAGAATAAAATAAAAAATAAATTAAAGATTCTTAAAAAAAAGAGAAACGTCCTAGGACTACCTTTCTAATTTTAAAAAAACAATCGTTACAGAATTCTATATGTATCTGTATATGTACGATGTGTTGGAAGCGAATAGATAATAGAAAAACAACAATTTGGATATCACAGAATTGTACACGTGGAACATAAATTTAAGGTTTGTTTATCTATAAGTACTTTTTCTTTTTTATTAGTACCTTTAACTAATTCCCCCATTAGCCAAGTGCCTTCCTCAAACCAATGATATCGACCCAATTTAATACTAGATTTTCCTCGACCATGATATTTATCATTTTCCCAATTTCCAGCATAAGTTCTTTCTAGTTGATCATTAGCACGCCACTCACCATATCCGCTCCGCTTGCCCTTAATAAAATTGCCATTATAAACACTTCCATTTGGATATGTTAATTTTCCTTGTCCCTCAGGGATTCCATTATGAATGTCCCCCTCGTATTTTTTACCATTGGGCCAAACTATAGTTCCTTTTCCATGAATAATACCTTCTATAAATTCCCCCTCCCAAATACACACTTCCTGTGTTAATTTTCCTCTCCCATGATAATTACTTTTTTCAAATTTTCCTTTAAATCGTTTTCCATTTTTCCATATCAAAATTCCCATACCTTGCAATTCACCCATTGCGAATTCACCCTCATACCTTTTTCTCGCATTGTTTTTATTGTATGTTAAAACCCCTTTTCCATCAGGAAGCCCATCTTTTACTTGTCCGACATAGGTTCCATTGTGTAAATTTAAAGTTATTTCAGGTATAATTGTAGAGGCCGCCAGGTTAAGGAAAAATTGGACTGTGCTTGGATCAAGTTCTACTCCAGCTATCTTTCTAGTTCCTGCAGCAGCTCGTTGTAAATCTTCTAAGTTAATTTTGTATTCCTCTTTCCTTTCTTCTTTAGCAACAGACTGATAATTTTGTGATTCAGTCACAATAATTGGTAATCTTTCATCCGAAACTAAAGGTTGTGTAGCTGCCACACTCATAATTTTTCAAACGTCCTAAAATATTGATAATTAATATAAATTCATATTTTCTTCAAAGAAAGATTTTCAAAAGAAAATTAAAGTTATCCAACAAAAAAGTCTATCTGATTTGCGATCAGAAGTTTCAAAAAATAAAAAAAATTAAACATTCTGAGGGGTTCTGATTATAAAAACTGAAAATTTTATTTTTTCATAGAATTTATGATATATAACTGTAATTCATTTTGTATTTGTTTCCAATGTTCGTAGGACTGTCGGGCATCAGTCATTGAATTTTCAAGCTCTAGATTATCTATAGGCCTTTTGTTAATTGCTTGGATTTATTCAGAAGATTGCTGATAAAAATGTTGAAAAAGAGAAGCGTTTGTAAGAGGCTTTTCCATCTCTGGAGAGAGAATCAAATTATTGATTTGATTCTGTTGTTGCGAAAGGTCTAACAATGAATCTTCTTTATAGTATTTGGAGGATAACGTCAAATTTGTTTCAGATGGTGCCTCTAAAACAAAGCGCAAGCCTTCTTGCGCTTTGGGAGCGGCATTTTGTCTACAACATTAGGTTTGACGCTTATCTCCAAACACTTTACTTCGCATAATAGAACAACTACCTAAGTTAATTTATCAAAATCACCTCTAAAGGAACGCTTTTGTTTCCTTCAGAGTCAACTGTAATTAACTCATAGGCAACCTTTCCTTTAATCTTGTTGTCATTATATTCAAAAGGACCTTTAAGAGGGACTTTAGCAACATTTACCCCGTTTCGAAGTACTTGGTAATAGGCAACATTTGGATCGGTACTTGGCCTCCAAGTTAAATGATTTAATTTTACAGTTTGAGTCGCAAAAATGTTTTTTACGGTTTTGCCTATAAAATTCATCGAGGAAGGTTGGTTGTTGCCATAAGTATATTGATCGGCGGGTGTATTAGCTGGTGATGTCCCCAATGGCGTTGTCACAAAGACATTTACCATTCCGTGTCCTGGAGGTGCAACAGCTGTAATATTATTGTCAGAGTTAACTCGAAAAGAAAGCGCTTTTTTGTTTCCAAAAGTGACTTTTGAAGTTTGATTAAAAAATACTCCTTCAATGATGACTTCATTTCCTCCTTTCTTAGAGCCTCTAGAAGGTGTTAACCCTTTTACAAATGGTGAAGGGTCATATGTAAATGTTGCATTTAAAGGTGCCATGCCTGATTTTGTTGTAATCGACACCTGAACGGTTCCCGTTCCTATTGGAGTTATCGCAGAAATTTGAGTATCTGAATCTATATGAAAACTCAATGCAGGACGAGATCCAAAATCCACTGCGATTGTATTTTTAAAATTGCTTCCCGTTATGATGACCTCAGTTCCCCCCTGCGAGGGTCCTGAATCAGGAAAAATAGAATCTGTGGTGGGTAATTTTTCTTCTTGAAATAGATGTAGATTAGTTGCAGCAAAAAAAGGAGGGAATGAATTGCCTTGTCGATTCCAAAGAGCAACAACCTTTTGTAAATCATTGAGAATAATAGTTGAAAAAGGAAAATTTTGAGAATTTTCTTGAAGAATTTTGTTTTTCCATTCTTTTTTTAACGCTTCTTTATAACAAACAATTAATCGAAAATTTATTGGGTTGGTAAAAGAATCTTGAATAATTACTACAGCATCTCCATGAGTGTTGATAGAAAGAGTATCTTTTCCATTGCCAAAAAAAACGTTTACTCCACTAAATACTATACTTTTAGATTCTTGAATTAATTTACCATCAGTTATGTTTGCAGCCATAATTTTATTAACGCCTTGTTTCCACATCACCATTATTTCGCCATTTCTATTGATTGCAATATCTGAAGAAAATGAATCATTATTGCTTATTTGAACGAAGTCAGACCATTCTTTTTGATCAGTTTTTAAAGTGCTAATATATGTTTTATATCCCTGAGCAAAAACTGTTGTGACAAGAGTAGAGTTACCATTTGCGTCTATTACTACTTTAAGTTGTCTAAGTTGTGTTGTTCCATTTGGATAAGGCTTAGTATTAATAGTTTCAATCGAGTTAGTGAAATTATAACGTCTTGTATTTAATACAAAAGATTGTCCATTTAATGTTGGCCAAGCAATAATGGCTTGATTTTCCTGGATTCCAATAGATGGGGAAATGAATTCCACTTTCCTATCATTTTGAGCTATCTGAATTTCTTTCCATTCATCACTATCCGGTGTTAATGCATAGATAGAGTGGTCAGGTAAAATCCCTACAATGTTTCCTGAGCTACTGCTATTGAATTTAGTCTGTGGATCAAATTGAGAGAGGGTTAATACTTTATTAATAACGATCGGTTTTTTCCAAATTGTATCATCAAAATTTTGCTTTATGGCTGCAATTTTTCCTTCAGAATTTACTACTATGGCAGTTAGTTGATTACTGTTATCTGTAAAAATGGCAGGATTTAGATTAGAAAATGATAAATTATGGTTAATATTGGATGGGCCTGTCCAATTGGTATTGTTGTTTTCTCCCTCTTGTTTAAATACCTCCTTTCCGTTAGATAATATTGTTGCGTTATTGTTATGACCAAGGGTAAGAGATGCATTCGATATAAATGGATCTAAAGTACTAAGATCTTTTATCTCCCAATTCGCTAAAACAAAATGGCAATTTAACAAAAATGCAAAGAATACAATCTTCAAAATAGATGTAGGCAAATATTTGAGAGAAAAAAACATAATTAATCCTTAAATGAAATTGAGGAGTTGATTTATTAAAGTGCTTTGATAAAGGATTAAAGATTAAATTTAAATTATAATCAATCTTTGGGAAGATTTTTTTTGAAATGGGCAACAATTCTTGTTTGCATCTTTTTCCAATTTTCATATGCCTGCTTAGCTTCATTCATTGACTTATCAAGTTCTAGAGTGTCTACAGGACTTTTGTAGATGGCTTGAATCTGTTTTGTTGATTGTGAATAGAAATGCTTAAAAAGAGTCAGGTTTGAGGTTGGCTTTTCTGTATTAGAGAAAAAAATCAAATCGTTGATTTGATTTATTGATGATTTAAGATCATTCATAAAACCTCGCTAATTTATACAAAAGACCATTCGATAGGCGACTTTCCCTGTTGCTTTAGAATTTCATTAATTTTTGAGAAGTGACGACAGCCATAAAATCCATTATTGGCTGAGAAAGGTGATGGGTGTGCTGCTGTAAGAACAATCGGTTGAGTTGATGTGTTTGTGTGTTCTTTTACAAAACGACATTTATCTTGAGCAAATTTTCCCCAAAGAACAAAAATCACCGGATCCTTTTTTAATAAAAGCTTTCGAACAACGGCGTCTGTAAAAAGCTCCCATCCCTTACCATGGTGAGAAAGAGGTTCGCCTTTACTTACAGTTAGAGTGGCATTGAGCATTAACACGCCCTGTTTTGCCCATGGAATCAAACAGCCGTTTGAAGGGGGATCGATATTTAAATCTGTTTTGAGTTCTTTAAAAATATTTTGTAGCGAGGGTGGCATCCCTATCCCTTTTGGAACGCTAAAACAAAGACCATGAGCTTGACCTAAGCCGTGATAGGGGTCTTGACCAATAATGACCACTTTGACCTGATCGTAAGGTGTGTAATTAAACGCATTAAAAATCAGATCTTTGGGGGGATATGTTGCGTCTGGTGCTTTTGCATATTCCCTTTCAACAAAGGCTGCTAATTCTGAAATGTACGATTTTTCTAATTCGTCTCCAAGGGCGTTTTGCCAGCTAGGTTCAAGGATAAAAGGTGTAAAAGTTTTGCAGGTCATTTTCTATCCTATTAAACTAATTGTTGTAAGTCTTGAAGCAGAGCTCGAATTCTTTTCTTTTCGCTTGTGCTAAGCTGTGCATCTTGCAAATTCTTATAAATCTTATGCAAGGATTGAATGATTGTTTCACCAACTTTTTGTTTACGTTTGTCATCTTGATCGAGAGGAAATAATTGACGAATGAGATGTAGGATTTCGGCTTTGGTTTCACCGTTATATTTTTTGACAATCTCTTGTTTTTTTACTAGACTGCCTGTGCGACTTGCTAAAGTGTAGATAGCTTGCCGAGGCATTGCTTCTAATTGAGGACGCAAATCTTTTGGAATCGATTCATGAAATTCGTAATATTGCATCAAGTTATAGGGCGTTTGTCTGTTCCCATATGCATTCATTAGCCAAGCCGTAAATGCACCATCTCGATATTGGATTAAAATTGTGTGGGCTTTCTTTATCCTCTCTCCATGTAAAAGAGCGGCTTGATTATTGATCGCTTTCACTTCAGAAGTAATGGAAAGAAGTTGACGCAAATCATTTTCGATATCTTGATCTTTATCAGCATATTCTTTAAGAATTAATTCAATCGAATCGCGCTCTTTTTGATTCAATTCAGCAACCCCAAAAACGCCTGCAAAGCTGGAAAGATTACCTGTAGCAGATTGTTGTGCCATAGCGGACATTTTTGAAGTATGCTCAGATTTTTTTATCCTTTGATTTAGGATGGTGGTGAGATCTGCCATTGGAATTCCTTTAATTAGTCATTTTGTTATTATCATTGAATCATAATCAGACAAAGTAAAGCCGCTTTACATTCAATTTTTGGAGTATGGCCGTTACGAGGCTAAGAAAAAATTGATTTAAATCTAGAATTCACTTCGTTAGCTCGGTAAAGCGTCTGTTCAAAGCCCGGAGTGACATAAGGAACTCCGGGTAAATAGAAAAATAAATAGAGCCCGTGTAGGGCGACTCAAATATGCGACGATATACTAACGCTCTTAATAATCAAACACACAAACTTGAAATAATTCTACGTAATATCTCATATTTGAGTCGCTCTACCGAGCTCTAATTCTTTTTTTATTTTTCCCGGAGTTCCTTACGTCACTCCGGGCTTTGAACAGACGCTCTACCGAGCTAACGAAGTAAATTCTAAATTTAGATCAATTTTTTCTTAGCCTCAAGCAACCGCACTTCAAAGTTAGCTACAATCTCTTTAAGAGCTCTTTTGTTATTTCTAAATAATCTTCTGCGGCACGACTTTCGGGATCTGTTTCGAAAATCGGTTTTCCAAATACGGAAGCCTCTGAAACAGCAATGTCCCTTCTAATTTTATTTTTTAGCATCTTCTTAGGAAAGGTAGTTTCAATCACATCTAGAAATGCTTTATTGCTTTTTCCTCGAGCATTCCAAAAGGATAAAACGACTCCCAATACATTTAAGGGATGACGTTGATGAATGCTATCCATGAATTGTCCAAGTCGTTCCAATCCTTTAACGCTATAAAATTCAGGTGTTGCGCAAACCAATGCATGATGCGCAGCAATCAAAGCAGATTCCGTTAACCAACAAAGAGATGGCGGAGTATCGATGATAATATAGTCATATTTTAATGGTCTCAGAAAATCGCGTAATCTTTCATGTGAATAACGATCAGCTGCTAACGAACCTGTTACTTCGACTCTTTCTAACCATGTATCTGCAGGTACTATATCTAAAGAATTCACAGCTGTTTTTTTTATCACTGCACTAATTTCTTTATTTCCTTGGAGAACGGAAGCCATGCTGTCGTTTTCATCGGGATCAAAGCCAAGGCCTGTTGTGAGATTCGCCTGAGCATCAAAATCGACTAAAAGGACCTTTTTTTTATGATACTTGGCAAGGGCTGCGCCTACATGCAAGGCTGTAGATGTTTTTGCTGTTCCACCCTTAAAGCTACTAATGGCAATGACGATTGGCATAATAAAATCCTTTAAACAGCAATAGTTGTTGTAGTTGAATATGGTGAAGTTAGACTTCTTTGCTTACGTTCTTCTTCTAGCTTTGCAATGAATTCATCGACATTGACTTCGCCATGAACAACGTTATCGCGAGTACGTAAGTTGACAGTTTTGCATTCCGTCTCTTTATCACCAACGGTTAAGATGTAGTTAATTTGTGTGAGCTGTGCGTTACGTACTTTTTTGCTTACCGATTCATTCGTGTCATCGACATCCACGTGGAACCCGTGCGCTCTAAACTTTGCAGCGACTTCATGGGCATATTCACCATGCCGATCTGCTACATTGATAATACGCACTTGCAATGGGCTCAACCATAACGGAAACTTGCCAGAAAAGTTTTCAATTAAAATACCTAGGAATCGTTCGATTGAACCAAAAATAGCTCGATGTATCATCACGGGTCGCTTACGTGAACCGTCTTCACCTGTGTATTCCAATTCAAATTTCTCAGGTAACGCCATATCAAGTTGGATCGTTCCACACTGCCAGGTTCTGTTGATGGCGTCTCTGATATGAAAGTCAATCTTAGGACCATAGAAAGCGCCATCCCCTTCATTGATGCGATAAGCTCTTCCGGTATTGTCTAACGCACCTTTAAGACCAGCCGTTGCGATTTCCCATTCTTCATCTGTTCCGATTGTGTTTTTTTCTGGTTTTGTAGAAAGTTCCAATCGATAGGTAAGACCGAAAGTAGAGTAAATTTCATCAGCTAGGTTCAGCACGCTAGTGATTTCTTGCTGAATATCCGAGGGCTTCATGAAGATATGAGCATCATCTTGGTGAAAGCTTCTTACTCTAAATAATCCAGAAAGAGATCCTGATGGTTCAAATCTGTGAACATTACCAATTTCGGCAACGCGTAGTGGCAATTCACGATAGCTATGTATACCTGTTTTATAATAAAGCATACAGCCTGGGCAATTCATCGGTTTGATGGCAAAATCACGATCTTCCACTTGAGATGTGAACATATTTTCGCGATAATTGCTCCAATGACCAGAAATTTCCCAAAGCTCGCGTGTCATCATTGTAGGTGTCTTAATTTCTACATATCCATTGCGTCCTAGGCATTCACGAATATATGCAACCAATTGATTCCAAACAATGAGCCCTTTAGGGTGTATGAAAGGCATTCCCGGAGCTTCTTCTTTTAATGAAAAAAGATCGAGCTTAGGACCTAAAATTTTGTGATCTCTTTTTTTAGCCTCTTCGAGTTGTTGTAGATAGTCTTTTAACAGTTTTCGATCCGGAAATGATGTACCGTATACGCGTGTGAGCATCTCATTTTTGGAATCGCCACGCCAATATGCACCGGCAGTTTTCATGATTTTAAATGATTTAATTTTACCTAAATTAAAAAGATGAGGACCTCGGCATAAATCAAAGAATTCACCTTGACGATATCCTGTCAATGGGCTTCCAGGTTCAAAACTTTCTATTAATTCGCATTTATAACGATTATCCGAAAAGGCTTTGAGCGCATCTGCTTTAGTTGAGAAAGATTCTTTTTTCGAAATATAATTCTCTCCAACAATGTTTTGGACTTCTTTTTCAATTTTTTCAAAATCGGCATCTGAAATAGTTAGGTTGCCAAAATCGTAGTAAAATCCATTTTCTATTGGCGGTCCAATTGTTGGCTTTGCTTCTGGCCATAACCTTAGGATTGCTTGTGCTAATACGTGCGCAGAGGTATGCCAGTAAATTTCTTTACCTTCTGGGTCATCGAAATTCCATAGAATAATCTTGTCTCCATCCTTTAACGACGTCGACAGATCAACTGTTTTTCCATTAATATTGGCGCCCAAGGCTTCATTGGGGCCTCTTAAGTTCAATTTTTCAGCCAAATCTTTAGCTGTACTATTTTCGGGCAATTCAATGGAAGATTGATCTTTTAAAAAAACACGCATGGCTTCAATTCCTTTTAATAACTGAATTATCTAGGATTATGGTGTATAGCTTAAACTATTATCGAAAAAAACTGAAGTTTTGCTTTTACCTAATCACATTTATTTAAAAAAATGATATACAAATCAAAAATTAGCAGAGTTTTTATCAAAATAAAAGTAAGATGAAATTTTCCAATTAATATAATTTTTCCTTAATTTTGTGAGAATAATAAATTGTGGACGACAAAAGAATTACCCAGATTCTAAATTCTGTAAAAGCGCCCTTGAACCACCCTCTTTTTTTTCCAAGAGTTTTTGCTCTTGTTAGCCGTTATCTTCAGCACGATCGTTCATTGCAAAAGGACAATCCGTTGCTATTGGTATTTGTTGAGGAGTTTGAAGAGCTGTCCCGTCGGTTTGATCGATCTCATATTCAAGAAAGCACTTCTGTTCGTAATATACTGCGCACAAGAGAAATATCAAATTTGTTGATCAATGATAAGGGAGAAATTAACTTAAATCTAGTGCCTTCGGCCATCGAATATCTGAAAAGCAATTTGTATTCTTTAGGCCCCAATAGACAATATGATGCAAAAAGAAATCTACATATATTGAAAGTCCTCAATATATTAAATACTAACAAAGAAGCGTTATTGTTATTAAAGAAAATCAGTCGCCCTTTGTCAAATAAATATGCCGAAGACCTTATTCGTGATACTTTGCAATTATCGGTTCATACAAATCTCACAGATACTCACGCACGTCGTGCTGTCTTGTCAGCATGGTTGTGTTATCTCCGTCAAAATGTAGGTTCATGTTTTGCAACAGCTCCAGCTGAAATTGTGCAAGATGAACAACCTGAATTGTTCTTGCACGACATGAACGAATTATTAGCCACAGGTAGATTAAAGAGAACATTTGGTGGGGTTGAATATACCGTTCCATTAAGCGCAAGCTGGGGAAATGGTGATCTAAAAAAACCATTAATCATCCATCGATCTGCAAAAGGTTACCAACCTGAAATCTGGTTTTCACCAGGTCTCGTCCATGCATTCGAATCAATAGGAATCCTTAGAAAAGAGGATAGTATTAAACACAAAGTAGCGCAGCTTAAACATTGGCTCGAATCTTTGTTTCAGAAACATGGTGCTTATACGCCTTATATTATCATGAATACGGAAGAAATAATCCGAATTCTTATGCTTCAGGCTTATGGTTTAAGCGAACAGAACATTAAAGATTATGAGAATAGACCTCGAGGAATGATCCAAAGCCAACTTATCGTTCATACTCCTCAAAGTGGAAAAACCCTTGGAGGTATAGGCGAAAGATGCTCTAACTTCCTCTTTCAATTTGAAGTAGCAAAGAATGTTTTTAAATCTTTTACAGATAATGCCCTGTTGAAGGCGTGGGAATTTACTTTAGCTTCATTTTCAGAAACGAAATTAGAATTTACTAGATGGAATTTGTACTCAAGTTTGGGCATGGGAACGAATGAACCGGGTGGTATCGGTCAATGCATATATCAAATTATTCAAAATAAGTTAGATAGCGTAAATCGCCGCGTTCAAGATGTGCAATATGAATACGAAATGTCCTATAATCAAGTTAAAGCACTAGAATCACGTATCCGTCAGTCATCTACAGAAAAAGAAGTTCAATGGGTAAAAGCAGAATATCAAAGCCATCTTCATGAGTTTTATTCATTGCAAGAGCAGCGTGATACCATCCAGCTCCAAGCAAAAAATTTAGTCAATTTATACGATTCTCTTCACACCCTTTATATGGATTTATTTAAAGACTATTTTCAGGAAGTTTATGATGCAGATGTTCAAGAAGTAAAAGTGGGCCCTTTTGATGATAGCCCAGCAGGATTTCGCCTCCTTTACAAACATGGAAGAAGCAATACGGCTCAATGGACGCGTATAAAAAATTCTATGGATTTCATCGAATCGTTAACTTCATTTTTTTCTGCTACTGAACCTCAAATTGCAGCCATGTTCGAAGAACAAGGGCTTCAAAAAGATTTAGCAGAAGTTGTTACAGCCATTATTAATCATGTTCGTACAAAAGAATTTTTAGAATCGGCTTTTTCTCGAATGGCCATCGCTCACAATGTCCCACCCATAAAAGATCCACTGAACAATTTGGAACACATAGAAAAAAAACCATGGGTGTATACCTCTGGTGGAACAATGAATACACTTGTAAGTTGTTATTATCGTTTGGATGACAAACCAAGGGAAGAATCAAAATGGGTAGAAAATGAGATTGAGTTACTTGTGTTTTTTGCTGACGTGATAAAACATATTCCACCACCACTTATGGCTCCATTTTTAAAAGGCGAACGATCCTCAATGTTAATGCAATCGCCAACACACGCATTCATTTTGAAACCAATGTTACAAGCCTTTAGAAGTATTTGGAGTAGTGAGGAATTTACATATACATATGTTCGTGATCGTATTGTGAAACCTGCGGAAAGATTTGTAGAAACTCTTCTATTGGATGATGAAATGTTACGTTTTATCATCGATCAGCTTCATGAAAAAGTCCCTGCAAATTATCAACCGCGTTTTAAGGCAGTTTTCAATCAAGTTGCAGGTCCACTCAATGTCATTATATTTAGAGATTATCTGATTGAAATGATGCAGCATGATCGAGGACTAAATTATCAAGGACGCCCGGTATTACCTGAGGAAGATATTGATAGTTTACTTTATTCGCAGCTTCCCCTTTTTCCAAATTATGATTTAAAAGAACGAATACTTAAAATTTTAAAACTACTTCCAGGAATCACTCCGAAACATACTCAAGACATTGTGGATTTAATAGAAAGAATACCACTTTCGAGAGATCCTTCAATCCTAAGTGCGAGTCATCTTCAAGATATTTGTAAGGCTCTATTATGTTTAAGCGGTTTAATGACATCAACGAAGCATGACTATCCTTTATTGATTCATCAAGCTGCTCAAAAATTAAATTTTGCTATGCCGGCACCCGTCATATTTGCTGATACTAATTGGGTAAAGGACGAGTTCGGTTTTCTAGTAAATCCTGGAACAGGAAAATTAGAGCTGTGGAGAATCGATTATATGGGATCCAAGGGGCATCCGATGACAAGTTGGAAACAATGGGTAGATGGATCCCGCCCCGACCAAAAATGGGGAATTTATGTTAAGCCTTCCGAGTATGAACAAAATTAGAATCACTTTCTTTAAAGCAACTTATCTGCCTTCCTAAGTTAGTTTTTTAACCATTCATTTTAAAAGCCTTGAAGTTAGCGGCTTACGCTTCTCACCTGTCTGTAAAGACAATTTTTGGATTAAAGTTATCTTGACTTTAACTCTGAAAGAGATTAAAAATGTGACCTAATTTGTAAAAAAAACGAATAAATTCACAAGACTATTTCGTAACACATATTCAAAAAATCTATAATTTCAAAGAATCTATAAGAGTTGAGTTTGAAAAATAACTTAACTTGGGTTCTATGAATTGAAATTTTTAACTAACAAAAATGGAGTCGCCATGAAGTTCATAAGACATCTGTTGCCAATGTTAATGGTAGCAGGAATGATATCGACACAAGTAAATGCTCAGGATAGACGAGCAGGTCAAGAAACAGGATTTGAACGTAAATTAAGAGAGCGTGACGATATGGCTGTTAGAGACTTTGTTCAATCGAAGGAAAACATTGAGCTTAAAGAGAAAACTTCACACCTCGAAATCAGCGGTGACGTAAGATTTGAATGGCGCAATTTGCAAGAAAAAGGTGAGAGGATTTTTATTGATGACGATCGTTTCGTTGAGAGATACAAATCTTTTAGAGGAAATGGGGCGGTTGATTTTAGAGATTTGCCAATTTCTAACAACGACTGGGACGTGGAATTTAATTTAAAATTCAAATACAACTTCGAACGTGCATGGGCAGCAGCACATCTTCAATTCGACAATTCTTGCGGAATCAGAGGATTTAACGACTGCAGAAATACACTCATTATAGAAGAATTAGAAAGCAGCAGTTCAAGTTTGAGCAGCGGCGGTAGCAGTAGTAGTTCTGATGATTTCGTGGCAATTATTCGCGATCAACGTTTTGACATTAAGGGAAGCGGAGAATCAGCAGGTATCAATTTAAAGCGCGCATATATGGGATATAATATATGGGCAGATGGCGTTCATCGTATAGACATCGAAATGGGTCGACGTAAACTTGACGACGTATTTGTATCTGAAATCGAGTTTTCAAGCCGTTTTGATGGTATCTTATTAAAGTATGCAACTGCAATTGAAGACACCGCAGATTTTTATGTTAATGGGGGTGCTTTTATCATCGATGAAAGAGTTAATCAGTTTGGTTATGCCGGTGAAATTGGCTTCTTAAATATCTATGACAGCGGTTTAGATGTACGTTACTCCATTATCGATTGGACTAATGTGAGAAGAAATCGTTGCTTTATTAGAGATGCGATTGGAACAGATTTTCTTAACTCACAAATTTCCTTTTCTTACAATTTTACAACAGAAGTGTTTTGTAAAGAGATTCCTACAGAAATTTATGGTGGATTCTTAATTAACCATGCAGCTAGAAAAACGATTTTTACACATCATAAAAAAGCTAACTTAGGTTGGTATGCAGGATTGTACTTAGGGGAAGTTGAAGGAAAAGGCGATTGGGCCATGGATGTTGAATACTTCTATGTTCAAGCACAAGCTGTTAATGATACTGACGTTGGTGGAGTCGCCCGTGGTAATATCTTAGATGAACATTTAAATGATATTTTATTTGATCCAACCGGCAAGGTAAAAGGAAATGTTGATCTCGAAGTAGACTCTTCATCAAATATAGATAGTTTTTCAAGTATTAGTGATATAAGAAGTAGTAGTTTTAGCAGTCTTGGAAGTAGCGATATAAGCGCATTTCTACCTCGTCGTGGTAATGCTAACTATAAAGGTGCTAGAATTGAGTTTCTTTATGCGATTACTGACAACTTATCTATTGATACTGAATATGAAGTGTCATGGGAAGCGGATAGAAAAATTGGTGGAAGACACTATTATTCTAACTTCGAAATTGAAGCGATCTACGCGTTCTAATTGTTAGTCTCAATGGGTAATGAAGTGATTATCACTTTATTACCCTCTATCATATTTTATCACCTTTTCTTTATTGTATCTTATTGTTCCAGTGTTAATTTGGTTGATCATAAAGATTAATTCGAGATATTACTCTTATTTATTTAAAATTTTAATGGACTATCAAAATGCAAGTTTCAAGTACCCCCCTTTCATTTAACGTTGCACATGAAATGGATAAAAATGGAATGCCACGTCTCTATTATCTTATTGGTGGTCCAGAAGTACAACTAATAAAATATAATTCGTTTTGGGAGCAGCTTGCGACAAAACAAGATCAAAATGGGACTGGACTTGAAATACGCGATCTCGAATCAAAAGAATATGATACCTTTCAGTTGCTTGGAAACTATAAAGGTAAAGTTGTATTTGTACAAAAACATAAATTAGATGATCCTGATTATACTCCAGGGACTCATCCAGGATATAATGCTCTTGAAACATTTGAAAAAGTCAGTCAAATTTCAAATAAAATATTGGGTCAATTTAATGTTGATGCTAGTGCTTCTTTAAACATGAACAAATTTATTGAGTCAGTTACAAAAATAAATCAAAATATCGGAATGAATTTATTCAATGATGTTCCAGCGTATTGTGGCTCAGCTCAAGTTGTAGAAAAAATGGAAGGGTTATTGAAAAAAGAAACTCAAAAGCAAGAGATACAAGAAACCGTTACTACAACAGTAAATGTGCCTGTTGTTGCCACTACAGATAAAACTGTAAAAATTTCCATTCCTACAAGTAATCCTGGGATACTAATTTTTGGAGTTGGTATTCTAGCATTAGCTTTGAGAATTTTTAATAACTTCTCCAAATCAACAATTAATAATGTAAAACAACATTTATTTTCAAAAAATATTTTTGTTTTGGGAGCGGCTGTAGTTATCATCAGCATCATTTTTAAGAATCATTTTAAGAAAGCTGATTAATTATTAAAATTTTCACATTCCAATAAGTCATTAGTCCTTAAAATACCTCCAGTGTTGAGTGACCTAAATTCCTCCTAAAAAGAGAGATTTCACGCGCAATAAAATCATCAATCCTACGTGCGCGTAGGATAAATTGGGCTGAAATCATTCGCTCAAATATCAAACAAAATTTCAAAAATTATATAGTACTTTAATTAAAGTTTTATTAATATTCTGTCTCAATAATTTTTCTTGAAATGTGTATTTAATTTAGGGGGTCTTCAATGTCTGCAATAAGTGGATTAGGTTTAGGAAGTGGTGCACAAGATTATAGCGGCCAGCGTGGCTCTTTTTTTAATATGGTTCCAATTGGATCTGATGAAGCTGGAAGTCCTCTTTTAGAGGGACAAGAAGATGAAGAGGAACAAGAGGTTGAGGAAATAGAGCCTGAAAATTTACGCTCATCCAAAAGAAGAAGAGTAGAAGAAGAATTGGGCGAACAAGAGTTGGCGGTAGTACAAAACCAACCCACCTCTATAGCACCTAAAAAAATTTCAGTCTTTATTAGGCTTCAGAAATCCATCCATCCTATTACAGATGAGATGACGTTTTCCAAAGTAGATATACGTTCACACTTACTACCTTTTTTAAACCGAAGTGATATCGCCGTCCTTGTTAAATGTTCACCGAGTGAAAGCTCACATATAAGGCACAAAGCAGAGAAAGAAATACGTGAATATGAAGAAAGCCTTTTAAGGACCCCAGTAAAGAAAGAAAATCCTGAGGATGAACAAACCTTTTTAGAACATTTCTCAGAAGATAAAAGAAGAGATATCCAATTGAAAATTACAAAATTAAAGGATTTTGTTGCTACCAACGCTGGCAAAGATCAAGTACTTCCTAAAAGTAAAAAGAGCCGTAATAATTTTAAAAGAAAAACATTTCTATATATTGCTACAAGCAAAGAAAGAGAGAGTATTTTAAATGATGAAATTTGTCCTTTATTACAGAAACCTTTTAATTCAGATAACGCATTAAAAGCCATTCCGGCAATCGTTACCAAGTTATTTGGATGGAGTAAAGCAAAGGTTACGTTGGAACATGTTTCAAAAAAATTAAAGAAAGATGATTTTGTTGTACAAGCAGCAATTAGCGCCCTTGGCCCAGAGCAATTTCAATTTGCTCGAAAAAAATTTAAAAAGAATCGAGGTTATATTTTAGAAATTATCAAGACAGCTCCAGACTGCCTTAAATTTGTTGAACCCGATTTAAAGAAGGATCCAGAATTTGCTTTAGAAATGATTGAAAAAAATTATAGAGTTTTTGGTCATTTGGATGAAGAGCTTAGAAAGAAGAAAACATTTATTCTTAGAGCACTTCAAATCAATGGTTTACTTTTAAGTCAGATCCCATCTACCGACCGAAATGAGGATGTAGTATTAGAAGCTTGTAGACAAAACGTTAATGCTCTTGCTTCTGCACGACCCACGCTACTATCAAATGAAGCATTTATGTTAAAAGCAATGAATGTGAATATCAAGTCCATTCGTTTTAGTATGGTGCAAAATGCAGGATTTATTATTCAATGCGCAAAGATTATTCTCAAACAGCGCAATGCGGCTATATTGAAAAATAAACAAAAAATAAAGGAATTAGATTTATTTGAAAATAAATATTTTATCACTTTAGCTGCTAAATCAGAAGAAATAGATTTATTAAAAAATAATGAGCAAATGGAAGTACTTGACAAAGAACAAAAATTGTCTTTATTAATAGAAAAACTCGCAAAGTGGAAGAAGCACAATAAAGGGATTTTGTTGCAAAGTAGGAACGCAATAAAGATATTGAAAGAAGAGCCACAAGTCGATTTATTACAAACTCTTGGGGTGACAAAGAATACTACCAATTCCCCTTTTGAGTATATTCTGCTTCCAAAATTTTTTCTGGAATGTATTAAGAGGTTTCCAAAAGAGGATTTAGGCATATTCCCTCCTCAACTTGTTCGACGAGTGCATAGAGCAACCAATGATTTTATTTATTCAGTTTCTCGTATGCCATTTCCAAATCCTTTTCTGTATGCATCTCCACAGCTAAGAGAAAATGCGAATCTAGTTCGTGGTATTGTCAAAGAGAATCCTATTGCTATTAAAGATTTAGAATCTACATTAATTAATGCCGCATTTTTTCTTGAACTAATTGCAGAAAATCCTGAAGTTTTTAAATACGCAGAAAAATATATTATGGAGGATCCGGAATTTATTCATGAAGCCCTACAAATAAATTTAGGGGTTTGTCGATTTATACCTGATAAATTTAAAACCGATATTAACAAAAACAAAGAAGTTTGGGAATTTTATTATCAACTCATTAGTTATGATGGAATTTTATTGAAGTATGTGCCTTCAGGGCTTGCAATGAAAAAAGATTTTGTTCTTCACGCTTGCAATAAAAATGGTTTGGCTTTGGAGTTCGCTCCCGAGGTGCTAAAAAAAGATGTTGATTGCATAAGAGCTGCAATAGCAAACAATGCACAGGCTATTAATATTATTTCTAAGCAGTTTATTTACACTCTTGAATTTGTTACTGAAATAATAACGAAGTATCGTATTCCTTTAAGTGCTATTCCAGTCATATATCGACAGAATAAGAATATTGTTAATTTAGCAATAAAAAATGATTTTAATGAGCTTGAGTTTGCGTCTGCCTCGTTGCGAAATGATAAAGCATTTATGTTAGAAGCCGCTAAGAGTAATAGAGAAGCAATTCAATACGCTTCAGATTTACTTAAAGAAGACCCAGATTTCTTTTTAAAAGCGGTTGCTATTGATTGGAGAGTGCTGAAATATGCTTCTGAACCCTTCATTAAAGAAAACAAGAAGTTTTTCCTAGAGGCAATTAAAATTGATGTCAGAGCTCTTGATTTTGCTGCGAAATCAATATTAGAAAATCGGGCTTTTTTCTCACAAGCCATAAAAGTTATCGGAAAAGCCCTTAGGTTTGCACATGAAAATGTTAAAGCCAACGTAGGATTTATGAAAACAGTTATTGCTGAAAACTATAGCATGTTAAAACATGCATCAGAATCACTTCATGGCAACCCTGAGTTTATGTTTGAAGCTTATAAAATTAACAAAAAGACAATCAAATTCGTTTCCTCAAATCTTGAGAATAACAAGCAATTTATATTAATGTTGGTTAAGCATGATGGAATGGCCCTGCAATATGCAGGAACCACTTTAAGAAATGACATTGAAGTCATTAAATCCGCAATAAATCAAAACAAAAAAGCAATTTCTTTTGTTTCGCCAACAATAATAGAAAGCTCAGAGTTATATGAATTTATACAAGAAAGCGAGGATTCCTCATTTGCTTTAGAACATTTAGTTGGGGCTTCAAAGTTTATTCCAATGCCAGCGGTGCTATTAAACGCCGATTGGGATGATTTAGATGATCTGGATGATCAAAAAAAAGGAAATAGGCTATCTTGAGATTGTATTATTCAAATTTTAGTTCGGGTGTGATTCTAAAAAACTAATCATAGATTTAGAAATTACTTTATTACCTCGGTAGACCGTCTACTCAAAGGCCAATGCTGTCAAAATAAGAAAGAGGCTGTAGTAAAAAATGAAAGCGAAAGAGGACTTTCGCACTCCAAACACTACGCGTAGACTTGAAAATAATGTTTCTGAATGAATCGCGAAGCGTTTGGAGTGCGAAAGCCCTCTTTCGCTTTTCTTTTTTGCTACAGCCTCTTTCTTATTTTGACAGCATTGTTTCAAAGCCCAGAATGACCCTAAGGGAACCCATAGTATATAAAAAGTGAATAGAGCTCGTATCGGGCGACTCAAATGCTCTAATATTCTTAGATTCTTTGATCAATATATTTTTAATCGAAGATCAATATTCATTAAACAGTCCTTAGCTATTCATCGAAACAAAGTTCGAGCTCATGTTTACTGTTTAGTAATGAATGATGCCCTGGGTAGACGATTCGTCCAAAAGCAATTGAGGCAGGCACTCGATATTTTTGTAAGAGTCTTCTACAAATTTGAACTCTAGGATGTTTTTCACCCTTTTGGATTTTTACTGGAATGATTGGATAATTGGCTTTTTCAATAATTTTATGGAAAGGACTCGATTGGTGAAGCTTTTCAACTTCCTTATATAAATCCCAACTATTAATGAAGATACAAACAGATATTCCTTTCTGAAGGGCGTTTTGAATTGCATTTAGACATTCAAGATTATTCCCTAATGGTTCTATGTCTGGAATAAAGACCACTCTCAATAAACGATACATTCTACGCATCCATGAGGAAGTATGCCCTTGCTCTTGTTCGATAAAAAAGCGCATTCTACGTCTCTGGGAGCCCATAAGTAATAAAGTATCGTTCCAAGCTGTATGGGTGCAAACATAAATAGCAGGACATTCCGGGATATTCTCCGTTCCTTCAAAGATGGTTCTGAAGTGAAGCTTAGAGAGGATCATTGCGATAAATCTGGTTAAATAGTCGAAAAATTGAAATGTAAAGGCGATTGTAACAAAAGTCGTAAAAAATCCCATCAAAGCAAACCCTTGATTCGCCTTAATTTCAAAAAATTGTGTATTCACATAAATTAATCCCGACGCTAAAAGAACACCGAGAAAGCTTAAGAAATTAGTTGCAGCTACCATCTGTCCCCGTAGTTGCTTAGGACTGGTCACTTGTATGTAAGCGTCTAATGGAATTTCAAAAAGCCCTCCAAAAGCTCCTAATAGAGTTACTAATGCGATTGTGGCGTATAAGCTATTAGAGAATATATCTAATCCAAAACAGCAAATTGTGATTCCTAATGCACCAAATGGAACTAGTCCCAACTCAACAATTTTTCCGGAAATTTTTCCAGCCATAAGAGAGCCAATACCAATACCTAAAGCAGTAAGGAAAAATAAATAACCTCCTTCAACATCTGATAATCCAAGAGATTGAATTGCAAAAGGAATGATGTTCAGTTGTGCGAAAGCCCCTACAAAAAGGAAATAGGAGGAGCCTAAGATTGCTGGTAATAATGATACATATTGACGAGCGGCCTTTAGTGAATTATAAATTTCGCGTAAAAAGAAAATTTTAAATTTCTTTTCCGATCCAGAAGGTGGTGTAGGTTCAATACAAAAACTAGTTACGAGTCCTATTAAGGCAATAAATGTACAAAATATTGATGAAACAATGAAATTACGATCTGTGATCTGAGTTAAAAATGAAGCAAAGAAAGTTCCTAAGATAATGGCAAAAAAAGTAAATGAGGTCATTAGACCATTTGCTTTTGATATTTTATCTACAGAAACGAGTTCTGGCACTATTCCATATTTTGAAGGACCAAAGATTGCACTTTGTGTTGCTAGAAGAAATAGAACTATATAAGATCCCCAGATGCTCTCATATGCAAAAGCGCAGACACCTATCGCCATGATGACCAATTCAAGAATTTTTGTGATTACAATTATATCGCGCTTACTAAAGCGATCGGCCATAATTCCAGAAACGGCTGAAAATAGTAAAAAAGGAATCACAAATACGGCACCTGTACTTGCTAATATTTGATGTGTATATTCAATGCCTTCAAATTGGATAAAGAAGTATACGATAAGTAATTTGTAAATATTGTCGTTAAGAGCACCTAGAAACTGGGTGACATTAAGATATGTAAAGGAAGAAAACCGATTAAAAAAAGAAGATATCATTATACTCCGAACTAATCATATTAAACGTAATGACTACAATAGTCTTTTATATCACACGTTTCCAAACCCCAAGTTTTTAGAATCCGTGCTTAACGCAAACTCCAAGTTTGATGGCGAATGCAGTATAGCTATACCTACCTAGTATAAATTCGCTACTTGGATTGAATTACTATTTTTATACCCCATCCCCTGATTTTTTTATTAATAAAGATAAAGTATGAAGAGTTAGTACTTTCCTCTCAAGAGTTTTTTTCAGTTAGGTATTAATTAAAATTAGAATTGCTGTTTTTTGCTTATTTTATATTGCAATCGTCATCAGTTTTGTGCCATTGCAGTAGAAAGTTGTTAATTTCTTATCTTTGATTTGTTTTCAAAATTAGGAAACTTATTCTTGAGACTTTAGAACTCTGCAGCTAAAATGATCACAAATTTCAATAGTCCAAAATTTCCTACTATTTTTTTTCCAAATGGTTGCCATATGTCAGAAACATTTGATATTTTTTTTAGCAATCAATTAGAAATTTTATATCAAAATTTAAAAATTGCCTTGTTTAGAAAAGATGTCCAACCATTTAAAAGAAGATTAATTGTTGTTTATGGTCCAGCAATGAAAAATTGGCTGACCATCAAAATGGCAACAGATCCCGATTTAAGGGTTGCTGCTGGTTACGAAATCCTCCATTTGAATGATGCGTTTGAAAAATTACTATCTATTTTTCAAGTTCATTCCAATCAATACATCCCTTCCCGTACTGAATTATCATTAGCTATTGAACAAGCGATTTTTAGAAAATTAACATCGATCCCTTTTCTCGATGAAGTAGAAAAAGAAAAATGGACACCTATTTTTGATTACCTAAAAATTGATGAAGGATCCAATAAATCCTTTAGCCTAACTCGAAAGACCGAAAGACGTCTGATTGGACTTAGTGATCAGTTAGCGAATTGTTTCAAAGAATATGGTCGTACAGCTAGCAAACTTTTGATTGAGTGGGAAAAACAACCTTCAAGAATATGGCAGGAAGAACTTTGGAAAGAATTATTTGATAACAATGGTCCTTGGACATATTTCATTAAAGCATTTGAACAGCCTTTAAAACATATTCCCAACATTGAAGCTCATTTTTTTTCAATCAGCTATTTGACTAAGCATGAATTTCAATTTATCGAACGTTTGTCTGGATTGATACCAATTAAAAGTTATTTATTATCCCCCTGTGCTGTTTTTTGGAGCGATATTAAATCCGATAAAGAAAAAATGTATTTCGAAAAACGTTGGCAAAAAAGACTAGGAAATGAATCGTCACAAGTCTTGGAGTTAGAAGAATTTCTACGGGATCGCAATGTTCTATTAGCAAATTTTGGGCGATTAGGACGAGAGATGGCTTGTCAGGTTGAAGAAAGTTCTGCTCAAACGCATGCAAACTACAAGCTACCCAAACATATTGATCTGATAAATCAAGATGAATTATGTATGGATGATATCGAATTTGAAGAAAACAGTAATCCTCAAACACTTCTACAGGGCGTTCAATCCGATATCCTTTTAATGCGCACTCATCATGATGGTAATAAGATAAATTTAGATAGCCAAGACAGTACAATACAACTTCATGTAGCCTCATCAAAGCGTCGTGAAATAGAAATCATTTATAATAACATATTGGAATTGATGGATAAAAATCCTTCCATTTGTCCTTGTGATATCATTGTAATGACTCCTCAAATATCAGAATATTCTCCATATATTCAAAGCGTCTTTGGTTGTAAAAAAAGCAAACTAAATTTTCAGATTCTAGACTTACAGCTAAGTCTACAAAGTGAAATAGTTCAAGGATTTTTGCAACTATTAAATTTGAGTGATGGTCGGTGGAATATAGTAGAGATGTTGCAGCTATTTGAACACAGTTCATTCCAGCGTCGACTCAAATTGACCCAAATCGATTATGTGCAAATTCAAAAATGGATCGAAGAGACCAGAATTTTGTGGGGAGATACAAACCAGCATCGCAATGAAATTCTTCAAAGATCTCATTGTAAACAAGGAATGGTTGAAGAAACACAAATTGGTACATGGGACTATGGAATAACAAGATTACTATTAGGTTTGACAACTATCCTTCCACAAAATCCCAAAGAATTAATGGATATCGTTCCATCTAAATATATCGAATTTTCACAAAGTGAATTATTAGGAAAATGGATCAGAATACTCCATTCACTTCGTGACGATCTTTCTCCATTGCATGATCGTACACTAATGACAATGGAAGAATGGTGTGATTATTTAAATTGCCTTTTAGAAAGTTATTTACAACCCAATTTTGAAGATTCACAATCAATTGAAGAATATGAATCTTTAAAGGGACAATTAGAAAACTTGAAGAATGCCGCTAGATCAATCGAGGAAGCTAAATTCTCATTTATTTCCGTCAAAAAACACCTTCTATCTCAATTAGAGCAAAATAATTATACATATCGAGAAAATCATCTTCAAAGTATCAGGTTCTGTTCGATGTTGCCTTTGCGAACAATTCCTTCAAAGGTTATCGCTTTGATCGGGATGCAAGAGGAAGCCTTTCCACGAATTAATACTATTTCCCCATTCAATTTGGCTAGCAAAGATGGTAAATCAGACTATAGTCCAACCTCTACTGATTTTGATAGATATCTATTTTTAGAACTTTTACATTCTGCACAAGAGCACTTGTTAATAAGCTATCAAGGATATAACAATCTAGATGCTAAAGAAATAAAACCTTCAATAGTTGTTGAGGAACTTTTTTCTTATTTAGATAATCACTATTCAATACAACATGAAAGCATCTCCAAGTCATGTATTTTTACTCATCCTTTCGATTCGTTTGATCAAATATATTTTAAAACAAATTCATTATTAAAAAACTATTCCACAGAAGATTTTAAAGCTGCCCAAGCAATCTATGGTACAGATTCTCTTCCGCCACATTCATTTGTAGGTGACTTTCAGATTTCTTCTCCTCAAATTAAAACTGCTATTTCTAATTGTTCTATTGATATCAAATATCTAACTGCTGTGGCACGAAATCCTATAAAATTTCATTTGAATAAAATTCTAGAAATCTATCTACAAAATAGTGAAGATAGACAATTTAAAAGTGAAGAAGATTTAGTTCTTGATGCTTTAGATAAAAGTAATATAAAAAAATCCGCTCTAAAAGAATCCTTTGAACGAATAATATTTCAAGCTGAAAAAGAAGGTAAGCTCCCACTTGGAATGTTCAAAGAAATTGCGACAAATAAAATCAAAAGTGAATATGATGTTCTTCAAACCCAACTGAAAAAACATGGAATAAGAACTGAAGATCTTTTTGATATTGAATTTAGCGAGAGTTGTAGCGATCCTTATCAAATTAGTGAAAAGCGTTGGATATATCCTGCAATTCCTATTTCCTATTCAGAAGGATACAACATTAATATTGTTGGAGAATTAAAGAACGTCACCCCTAAAGGACTATTATCAGTAAGTTCAGCATCTTTAAGTGATGTTTGGAAGATGTGGCCTCAATTTCTTGCCTTCAGCCAAGCCGCTAAAAATCCTTCAAAACCTTTGGAGAGACAATTAATATTAGCTAATACATCAAAGGTTAAAAAAGCCTTTTTTGCTGATTCTGAGCCCTATTTAAAGCAATTCATCGATTACTATATGGTGTGCCATCATAATTTTTCTCCACTTATTCCTGAATGGATTCCATTAATTTTGAAGGAAAATCATAAAGGGTTGGAGGAGAAGATGCGTCAATTGTTTTCTAATACAAATTTTGGAAGCGATTACAAAAATCTTGATTTAAGCTGGATTCTCAACAGCAGTTCTCTTCCTTCGGCTGAAAAATTGGTGCAGGACTGGAGTGAACAAACAAAATTGTTATTAACCGATATTAATAGCAATTGGTATCCATCTAAAGATGAAAATGATTAGGTAAAGTAATGGAAAAAAGTAATCTAGAAATGACAGTTCGAAAGGATAAAATGAAGCATAATTCAGGCTTGAAGGATTGTGTCAATTTATCTTCTCCAACAACTCTTTCAAGGTTTAATGTACTAGATCGAAATTTAATCACACATCAACATTATTTACTCGAAGCCTCTGCAGGAACCGGCAAAACTTTTTCAATACAAAATATTGTCGTACGACTCCTCATAGAAACAAATTCAATTCATAAAGAACCATTAGATTTAAGTAAAATATTAGTGGTTACCTTCACACGTGCCGCTGCCCGAGATTTGCGTTCTCGCATTCGTTTAAATATTGAACAAACTCTAAATTTTGTGAATCAATGGCTTCATAATGAATCAGTCGACGTTGATATACCAGACTACATTTCAGCTTTACTAGAGATGGGTGTTGAATGTGTGACACAAGTCAAGAAAAGATTGCAACAGGCTTTGTTTTCATTCGATCAAGCACAAATCTTTACAATTCATTCATTTTGTGCACGAATGCTCAAACAATATGCTCTTGAAAGCGATATGGGCTTTCAACTTGATAGTGGTGAAGAAGCATTACCTTCAACAGAATTAAAGAGTCTCATTCGTGACTTCTTTCGTACTGAAATACGTCCTGAAATATATAGTGCTGCACAATTGGAGATTATTCTTAAAAACGATCCCGAACAAAAAAAACTTTTAAGTACTATCAAAAGTGGATATGAGATAATAAAACCTCTCGCATTTCATGAATTATTTATTCAATTTTCTGATCAGATTCGAAGGCTAAAAGAAAAGTTTGATATTAGTTCTAAAGAGCTAATTGATGACTTTAAGGCCCAACACGATTCATATCGTAGCATTAAGGGTGAGTCTAAAGCAGATACATTAGCTAAGGCTTTAAGATTCGCCGCATTATTCGATAAGAAAGAAATAACATATTCAGATTTCGATGATATCATTAGAGACGGTCTCATATGGATTATAGCTTTTGATCCTACACTTTTGAAAGAGCGGGCATCCATTCCCAAAAAGCTTAATTATTCCGACTTTATAGATGAATTGGAAAAATTATATGAAGTATATCAGCAGGCTAGCGACTTCCCAGTATTGCTTGCACGCATTGCCAATGACTGCCAAAAACTTTTTAGGCGTCATCAAAAGGAAGAAGAAAAACTGTCTCCCGATGATCTTCTAAAGAAAATGGATTCTGCTCTAAATCAACCTTCATTCCTAAATCTTATTCAATCAAATTTTCAAGCGGCCATTATTGATGAATTTCAGGATACAGATCCTTTGCAGTGGCAAATTTTTCGTCGATTATTTCTTCCCGCGGATAACACGTGGTATGGATATTTGTATTTAGTTGGGGACCCAAAACAATCGATTTATTCTTTTCGACAAGCAGATATTTATACTTATCTTTCGGCTGCCAATGCACTAGGTTCCAAATATTGTTATTCATTAGATACAAATTATCGTTCACAACCCTCTTTAGTTCATGCCCTCAACACCCTTTTTTCAGATGAACATATACCATCGTTGATTCCATTACCTAAACATAATACCTCGTTACTATATCATCCTGTAAATGCAGCAAAGAATGCTAAATCCTATTTGTTTAAGGATGAAAGAAGCCCTATACATTTTTTTATTGGGGAAGGGCAATCCATCCAAAAAGCCTCCCTCAATGAATTTGAAAGATTATATTATTTCCCTTTTATTGCTGATGAAATTCTGACCCTCGTAAAAGATTCTGAAATCAAATTTAATCAAGTCGCTGTATTAGTTAGGGATCGTTATCAAGCACTACGATTAACAGCATATTTTGAAACGAGAAAAATTCCTTACACAAACCAGAGAGGTACCACTCTAGTTGATTCACAAGCATTAGCGTCCTTCATAGACGTGATTCGAGCAATTTTGCATCCACGTGATATAGGAGCAGTTAAAGCGGCATTAGGTAGTACTTTATTGGGATGGACAAAGTTAGAATTTAACAGTTCAGAAAACTTCGATAAAGCGATTACTCAATTCAAACAATTGCACAAGGTATTGTATGATGTTGGATTCTCGCAATTTTTTCATGAATTCCTTCAAAGTTGTTGGCATCAAGATCATTTATCAGTTGTAGAACGTATTCTGAAAAGAGAAATCGGAATTGATTTATTTCACGATTTGCAACAGGTTGCAGATATTATCAATGATCATCAAAATATTGAATGGAATACGCCTGAGGGGTTAGTTCCATTCTTAGATCGACTCAGCATTTGGGAAGAAAATGATGACGAGAGAATTAAGAAGCGTCAAGATCCTGCCAAAAATGGGGTTAAGATATTAACATTGCATGTGAGTAAAGGACTCGAATTTGATATTGTGTTTGCTTTGGGTCTTGTTAATCGTCAACAAATTAGAGATAACTTAATACCACGCGAAGTTGATGGAAAAGTTTGTCTTATTCCCATGATAGGTGAACGTGAAAAATATCAAGATTATTTTGACGAGATTGATGCTGAAAAAATGAGACAACTCTACGTTGCTATGACGAGAGCTAAATATCGGTTATATGTTCCAATTGCGGTATCCTTATCCGAAGAACTAAAAATTGGGGACGCTTCTCCAATGGATTTATTTTTCTCTAGATTAGGGAAATACTCATTAAATACACGCGACATTTATAAAAGGATAGTTGAGTTTGATTGGAATAGTTTTAAGGGATATTTAGATACTGTTGGCAAAAATAATGGGATGACCTATTCATTGCTCAAGCCAAAAGAAGATTCTTCAATACATTTAATAGCGCAGGATAAGTTGGCGCATCAATTAATAGCACCCAAAGATGTTCAGGTGCCGGGTTTACCTTCTTTTATATCCTCATTTACAAGTTTAATGCATAATTTTATAAATACCTCTCTAGAGAAAAAATCCCCCTATGATTATTTGCAAAGTGAAAAGAATATCCACAATTTACCAGCAAATCAGGAAACCGGTATTTTGCTGCATCACATATTGGAAAAAATATCATTTAATGACTTTGCAAAACTTGAAAATAGTGATCAAGCAATTGCTTTGATTCAAACGTATTTACAATATACAAAATATAAAGAATGGGAAAGTGTCATTGGTAATCTAATATTCAATGTGCTTATGACTTCTATGCAAATTGGGGATTCGACCATTCGTTTGGCTGATATTGATTCAAATTTGATGTTTCGCGAAATGCCATTCATATTTCCTTCTGAGAAGCCATTGCCCATTGAGGGTGTGCGCTTTTCAGAGGGTTTTATTAAAGGTGTGATTGATCTAGTCTTCGAATTTGAAGGTAAATACTACATCATTGACTGGAAAAGTAACTGGCTGGGGCACACTTCTGATAGCTATACAAATGATAATTTAAAGTTGGCAATGAATGAGAATCATTATTTTCTACAAGCTTCACTTTATACAGAAGCATTTTCACGCTATCTAAAGGTTGTGGATCCCCGTCCTTTTGACGAGTGTTTTGGAGGTGTTGTCTATTTGTTCATGCGCGGAATGCATCCAGATAGTAATACAGGAATTTACTCATTCGTTCCATCAAGTTTATATGAAGGATATTAAGATTATGCTATCTGGATTTGCTAAAACATCATTTATAAAAAACTATCAAAGTTCCCCGTGGAAAAAAACTGATTTCCAGATTGTTCCCAATTGGCCTATTTTCAAAAAATTATTAACTGAACAAAACTGTTCTTATTTAGAATATATAGTAACTCAAAAGATGCTGGAAAAGCACCCTCAAATTAATCAAAATATTGCATTGTTTGTTTGTCATCTTATTTTAGCAGCACGAGAAGGCCATCTCTGCATTAAAATTGAGGGGGATGAATTAATACCCACCGTTGAGCAACTTTGGACATCTGAAACCTCTAAAATGCCTGCTGAAGATGCTATTAATTTGACAAAGTTAATTATTGGAGGTTCTAAACAAATTCCTTCAGAAATTATAAAAAAACTAGAGTCAAATTCCTTAGATGATTCTTTTATTACACCTATATGCCAATACCACAATTGTTATTATTTACAACGCCACTGGGTGTTGGAGACAATTTTGTTAAAACAGCTCATTACCCATTCCAATACCCTTCCAAAAATTAATTTAGATTCTATAAAAATAAAAAATAGCATTCAGCAATTAATTGAAAAAAAATTATTATTAAAAGAGCAAGGAGAAGCAATTGAGAATGCTTGTATGCATCCCCTAACTCTAATTACAGGGGGTCCAGGAACGGGTAAAAGTTATACAGCAAGTCAATTGATTAGAGTTATTTGGGAGAATTTGTCCGATGGGCAAAGAAAAAATTGCAGTATCGCTCTTGCAGCCCCTACCGGAAAGGCTGTGGCAAATTTGCAGAAAAATCTAGGGAAATTAAATATAGAGTTGGAAGGATCTGTAATCACAGTTAAGACGTTACATTCACTTTTAGGAATTAAGAGCTCGGCTTCAAATTTCCAAGATACCCCTGCAAGAATAGGTGCAGATATTATTATTGTTGATGAGAGTTCTATGATTGATGTGAAATTGATGGTACGACTTTTCGAGTCAATTAAAGTAGGGGCGCGCGTCATTCTACTAGGTGATCAGCATCAATTACCTTCCGTGGAAGCAGGAAGTGTTTTTTTAGATCTTATTAACTATGCTAATACAAAAAAATTATTGATTCCAAGTACCAAGTTGCAAAAATGCATGAGAACAGATTTGCGTTCAATTATTGATTTTGCCCAATTAATAAAAGAAGGCAAAGCAGATCAAGTATTAGAGACCCTAAGAGATAAATTATTTCATGGAATTGAGCGTTTAAATTTTGAGATTGATAAAAATAATTTTCAGGATGCATTTCTAACCCGTACTAAAGAATATTTTCCATCCATATTAAAAGATGTTACCGCTTCAAAGGTGTTATTGGAATTGTTTCACACTATTCGCATTCTTTCTCCTATGCGTAGAGGCCCATTTGGAGTTGATTCATTAAATAATATGTTTTGGACATATTTTAGCCGCAAGTATCAAAATCATGATGGTTGGCTAGCAGTTCCGATAATGATTGTTACAAATGATTATCGGAGTAATTTATTTAATGGAGAGACAGGTACATTATTGCGCAAGTTACCATTGAACGATAACCAAACAAATGATTATGCAATATTTCCTTCAAGTGATACTGAAGATGGGATTAGAAAAATATCAGCATCTCTTTTACCAAAGTATGAGTATGCCTATTGTCTTTCTGTACATAAGAGTCAAGGCAGTGAATTTGAAAAAATTGTGCTTGTGATGCCGGAGGGTTCAGAGCTATTTGGACGTGAAATTTTTTACACGGCTGTTACGAGAGCGCGCAAAAAAATTGAAATTTATGGAACCGATGAAGTGATTTCTAAAACTATTATGCAACAAGGAATAAGATTGTCAGGAATATCTGAAAGATTAAAATAGGTTAATAGATTTCTAAGATTTTGTTTGAGTCTTAAAAATAATTCGAGAGGAAATTTTGTGAATTCACGCACTAAGAAGTTTTTTTCTTATTATAGACCTTACTTAGGATTGTTTTGCACTGACATGGCTTGCGCAGTTGTTGTATCTGCAATTACATTGGCACTTCCTTTATGCATACGATACATCACAAAAAATTTATTAGAACCTGGTGTGCCCGAAGCTCTGAACCAAATATACATGATGGGGGCTATCATGTTAGGGTTGGTTGCCCTTTACACAGCATGTCACGCTTTCATTGACTATAAGGGGCATATGATGGGTGCGCTGATGGAAGCTGACATGCGCAATGAATTATTTAACCATTACCAAAAGCTCTCATTCAATTTTTATGATGAACATAGAACTGGTCAGCTAATGACCAGAATTTCAAATGATTCATTTGATCTTTCTGAATTATATCATCACGGTCCTGAAGATATTGTCATCTCATTGCTTAATTTCATTGGTGCCTTCATCATCTTAATCAGTATCAACGTTAAGCTTACGATAATTGTCCTTCTCTTTATGCCAATTATGGCTATATATGCATTTTATTTTAGTAATAAAATGAGGGAGGCTTTAAGAAAAAGTAAGGATCGGATCGGAGATATTAATTCACAAGTCGAGGATACATTGTCGGGTATTAGAGTAGTAAAATCCTTTACTAACGAAGAGATTGAAAAAAAGAAATTTGATTATGAAAATAAGCGTTTTGTTGAGAGTAGAAAAAATGGGTATAAAAGTGAGGCATATTTTTATGAAGGATTAATAATGTTCACACAACTCATGACCATAGCTGTTGTTATCTTTGGGGGTGTTAGTATTATTAAGGGATCTTTAGATTTGGCAGATTTATTAACCTTTTTACTTTATATAGGAATACTTATTGAGCCAATTCAAAGACTTGGTAATTTTACTAGATTATACCAGGAAGGAATAACTGGCTTTGAGCGGTTCATGGAAGTACTAGAAGTTGAGCCTGATATAAAAGACAGTGCAAATGCGATTGATTTAAAGAATGTGGAAGGAAATATAGAATTAAAGAATGTAAGTTTTAAGTATAAAGAAGGTTATGATCACGTTTTAAAGAACATATCATTGAATATTAAAGTTGGAGAATATGTTGCTTTAGTAGGGCCTTCGGGAGTGGGTAAAACAACTCTGTGTTCGCTAATTCCTCGTTTTTATGAGGTTAGCGAAGGCGAAATACTACTTGATGGTAAGAATATAAGTTGTGTAACTTTGAATTCCTTAAGGAAGAATATAGGAATTGTCCAGCAAGATGTGTATCTATTTGCAGGGACAGTTTCAGATAATATCCGTTACGGTAAACTTGAAGCAACACAAGATGAAATTATTGTAGCAGCCAAGAAGGCAAATGCGCATGATTTTATTATGAACCTACCAAATGGTTATGCGACAGATATTGGACAAAGAGGGGTAAAATTATCTGGTGGACAAAAGCAGAGGTTGAGCATCGCGCGAGTATTTTTGAAAGATCCATCTATTATCATATTTGACGAAGCAACAAGTTCATTAGATAATGAAAGTGAGAAAGCTGTTCAAGATTCATTGGAAAAGTTAATTGTGGATAGGACAACAATTGTCATTGCACATCGATTGTCAACGGTCAGAAATGCACAAAGAATTATTGTTTTAACTGAGAATGGAATTGATGAACAAGGGACGCATGAAGAGTTAATTGAATTGAATGGAATTTATGCAAATTTATATAAGATGCAATTAAAAATATAATACAGGAAATTATTTTTGGTTTGTATTGAGACTCATTTATTGGTAATTATGCCTAAATAGCTCAGTTGGTAGAGCAGCGCATTCGTAATGCGAAGGTCGTCAGTTCGATTCTGGCTTTAGGCAATCTCTTGCTTAACTACTTACGACTTAAAAACCCTCCTTGTTGTTGCTTTGTGTCAGAGAAATGTCAGGAATATACGAATTGTCATAGTCGAAATCCACAGAAAAGTTAGTCTTGATACATTTTTTTGTATTCTATAAGATTATTGGTTCAATCCACAAGACTTCTACGGTGATATTATAGCCTGTTTGTTTCTATGCTGAACTTTTGTAAAATTTTGAAAGTATTGCTTAAAAAAGTTAGAACTGCTATAATGAACATATCATCCCGCATGGCATAGCCATGCGAAGGCCACGGGTTCCGGCTCGTGGTTTCTTTTTTTTTGAGGGTCAATGAATTATCAGCGTGTGATCTGTTTCGTGGACGGATTTAATCTGTACCATGCAATCAATAAACTTAACACTCCTCACCTGAAATGGCTTAATCTTTGGTCTCTTGCTTCAGTTTTTATCCGTCCAAAGTCTCAAAAATTAGTGGATGTTATCTATTTTTCTGCTTACGCTGATTGGCTGCCTCAGTCTAAAAAACGTCATACCCAATATGTTAAAGCTCTCATAACTTCTCGTGTAAGCATAGTTATGGGGAAATTTAAACAAAAAGATAGAAAATGCCCCAAATGTGGTCATAAGTGGTGTGGTCATGAGGAAAAAGAAACTGATGTTAATATCGCTCTTGCTATGTTAGACTTGGCTTATAAAGATAAATTTGACCACGCTCTCCTTATTACCAATGATTCCGACTTAGCTCCAGCAATTCATATGGTCCGCAAGAACTTCCCTCAGAAACAAATTACCACAATAGTTCCTCCTCACTATACGCATAGTAATGAGTTGATTAAAGCATCTACCGAAAAAGCCAAAATCAGAGTTGATCATCTTGAAAGATGCCTTTTCCCTCCTGTCATTTATGATGCTGGTGGAAATATAGTAGTTACCCGTCCTAAAGAATACATTCCTCCTGAAGATAAAAACTTAACAACTCTTTGACAGACATCATTCACACTATCTCTAAGACTAATTATAATTAACCGCATTACTATTCAGATTCTTTTCGGTAAAAGTGATAAAACATCATCACTAAGTAAAAGGTCGGTAAAATAGATAGCTTTTGCAGATTAAGCGAGGGAAGAATTCTCTAAACAAAACAAGAGAGAGGATGGTTACAGAACTTATCAATCTATTGATTGGATCTGGCCTTCAGATAAAACTTCAACAGGTCCCGGTAATAGTGTATTTTATGATCCAGAACTTTCAGCAGAAAAGGTGGCGTCGGATTCTTTCAGGTAAGGGCGGCCGCTGTTTTAGTGGCCGCCGGAATTAGAATTATGCAAGTTCAATCTCTGAGAAAGCTTGAATAGCCTCTGCTATGAATTCAGGTAGCTGAGGATGATGAGCTTCATAAGCTTTACGTAAATCGCTCTTTGCAATGAACTGACCATGACCTGAGTATGACTCATTCGTTGGAGTCCAAAATTTCTTTAGCCACAGATAGTGCCTGCGAACAATGCTTTGCACCTCTTTAGAATTTGTCTTAGAATGTTTCTCAATCATTTTGACGAGCTCTTTGCAAATTTCATCAAATTCTTTGCTGGACTTATCCCAATCTGCCTTAGACCAGTTTTTTACATTTTGATGGCTTTCCGCAATAGAGTCTTTGACTTTGTCTCCAAAACGTTTTATCAGCTCTTTCTCGTAATCGGCTTGCTTTTCTTTGCTAAACCCATAATAAATTTCTTGTTCTTTCATTTTTTTTGTTCCTTTTAAGTGTTCTATTGTCTCATCAATGGTTTTTATTAGTTCTCGAGTTCTTGCCAAATTTTTTTGCAAAATTTGTCGATGAGAACTCAACGCCACTATTTTATCGAAATCGTTTCTTTTCAGAATTTTCTGTATTTGCTTTAGCTCAAATCCTAACTCCCTAAAAAAGAGAATCTGTTGCAAGATCAAGAGCTGTTCTTCTTCATAATACCGATACCCATTAGGGCCATGATAGGCCGGCTTTAAAAGACCAACTTCATCATACCAGTGTAACGTGCGAACACTGACTCCTGAAATTTTAGCTAATTTCGTAACTGTATAAGCCATTGATTTTCCTCCCTTAATATCCCTTTGATATTAAATGATGCCCTAATAATAAAGAATAACGTTACGTGAGGGTCAAGCGATTTTTTTTCAGGAATTGGAGTTTCAAAATTGTCTATGAAGGATGTGCATTAACTTAAGAAGATGAATTTATTTCCAGCGATTTAAGCTTTTTCGGAGATGTTAAAAAATTGCATGATAATTTAGAGAATATTGAGGATGGCGTAATTATTATATTTATATCTTGGCCTAAATCATTGAGAAAACGGATTAGACGTTCTAAAGAAAAACTGCGCAGTCTTCCACGCATCAATGCAGAAATTTTGGGCTGATCAATGTCTAAAATTTCAGCAGCTCCTTGTTGAGTGAGTTTTTTCTTCTTGATAAGCTTGGCGATTTGTCGAGCTAATTCAGACTTGGCTAAGGCTTCTTCAGAATTTTCAACACCTAAATCGGCAAAGACGTTACCGGAACTTTCCTCAAAGTTGATCTTTTTTATCATAAATATCCCGGGAACGTCATGTTTAAATTTCCACTTATTTATGCTTAAATAAGCATGTTTTTACAAGGGAAGTCCTTAAAATAATCTAAAAATAAAGAAGTTCGATAAAATTTATATCCATTTATACACAATTATACTCGATTTCGAGTATATATAAGTATAAACCTAGCATTTAAGAACATCAATAATGTAGGTAATGGAAAACATACTATTCATCATTAAGAATTACTTTTCGAATCTGTTTTCCCGTGAATATATCCATTCGTAGCTGTGACTGGATTTCATTGCTAATATGTTAATGGGTTAGCGACACAACTGCAAGAAGTCCAAAATCGTGGGCAACAAGTCATGAAATTAGATATTCTTACCATACAACATAATCTTTCTAAAAGAGAGAAAGAGGCTATTGAACAAGCATTAGATCAAAAGGGTTTGTCTATTAAAGAATTTCAACTTCTTTTCCCTGAGACAAGCAAAAGAACTCTGCAAAGAGAATTAAAACATTTACTCGAACTAGGGCTTTTAAAAGTAGAAGGCGCCACAAATGATCGTCGTTATTGGGTTAACTTGTGACAAATTTATGTCACAACTTATGACAAACTTGTGACACAGCTTGTGACAAAATCGTATAAAATAACCAATTTTCATGGTGCACTGGTGGCGCAGTGGCGGACAAAAAACAGCAATAAATGAAGAATTACAGCGACAATCAATCCAATCTCAAAGCCACTTATTTTAATATCGTTATGTCTTGCAATTGATTGTGAGGAGTGGAACACAGCATAATTCGTAAAGCGAAGGTCGTCAGTTCGATTCTGGCTTTAGGCAAATCTTTGACATTAACTCTTATTAGCAAATGGCAAACAAAGTAAATTTAGAAGTTAATAGTAAATCTTTGTAGGTGCTTGCATCTTTCAATAACTAATAACCAATCTTGCTCCTTGCTATGTGGAATAAGGGAAAATTCGGTCATATCGAATGGTAAAGCTTTTAATAAATCTCTACCTAACTCTGCATCACTAGGATAATCCGCCAAATCTTCAAGAAAATTAAAATAGGAATAGAGTCTTTCTTGATTTTCCATAGAGGCAAATCTGAAAAAAAATTGTATCAGCTGATTAAATTGCTCCTTATCGGTGGCATGAGTTATTTTTAAATCCCGAGCAAGTTCTTTCATGTCATCATCGTTACTTTGTGAAATCACTTCTCTAATACGTTCTTGATTGATTGGATAACCACATTGTTTCATCGCAATTACTTCTCTAAGAGATGAAGAATAGGAAGCAATGAGATTAATTACATTTTTGTATACTGCTTGATTATCTTGAGCTAAAGGTGCATGGGCTTTAACAGTAAAACGTTTATAAGCTATTCCTATTAGTTTGACTGTTAATCCTAATGCGATCAAAGCTGCATTGGCCTTGATAATATCTGATGTATACCAAATAAGACATCCACCTGCAAAAAGAATAATTTGTACAGCCCGATGAATCGTGTCTCTATGTGGTTCATATTTACTACCAAATAGACATCGGTCAATAATGTTCTCAAGAGCATTTCTTCGGACTATTGTAGCATTGACTCCAATCGATAAAGCTTTGCAAGAGATAACTGGGTTAGCAATTATAATATTCATAAGTTCCTGTGATTTCTTAAATATAATTTCTATACATTAAAAGCTTCCTTTTCTTGTAATTAGCAATTAAATTCTAATAATAAAAAAAGTTAATAAAAATTGTATAGATTTTGTAATTTTAGTACAAAACTTATCTAGAAAAGCATAGCATTATACAATTTCTCATTTAAAAATATTTTGAAAAAAATTCAAGTACTAATTGTTTTGGGTACTCAACCAGTGGAATAATTTATGTTAATTTCCAGATTATCAGAGAGGGATAGTCTTCAGCAATTTCATGGCGGACGCCCTATAAGGAACATCATACTTGTTTGCGATGTTGATGGAGTGATCCGAAATAGCACTGAAGCTGATGCAGATTCTCAAATCATTAAATTGATTCATGATTTAGTTGCTACACAACATGTTGATGTAGCTTTTATATCAGGCACACCAGTTTCTCAAAATCCTTCATTAGAAACATGGAGACGTGGAAATCATACTCTAGATAAGGCTGTGGGAAAGTATTTTTCTAAAGAATTGGAAGATAACAAGGTTACAATATATGGGGCTTTAGGTGGACAACGAATGACTAAAGAGGGTTTTGACATCACTGTTCAATATCCGCCTGTCATAATGTTTGAATTAGGAAAACTTTTATTGCATGCTTTTTTGGAAGATGTAAAGGATATAGGCACCTCTCAGCAGATAAAGTATACTGAAAATTTAAAAATTTTGATTGATGAATTGGAATTACAAAATAAACATCAAATTTCCACAGTTACAGCAAATGAATTTAGTGAAGTCGTTTTTAAAATACATTCTCAGCTTGATTCTAACTTTAGACTTGTGAGTTATGGTGCATTTGTCGAAAGTCAAACTTCTAATCCACCATGGAATGCAGCTCGGTCTCTAGAATGGATTAAGAAACAACTTAATTGCCCTGATTTGTTAATTTCAAAATTTCCTGAAGAGCAAAAACAACTTGCTATGGGGCTTGCACATAGAGGAAAGGATGGTTTTAATTTTTTGATGATCAGTAAAACAAATAAAAGTCATACTATAAAAAAACATCTACAAGAAAAATTACTATTATACCCTGATGCCTTGATCGTAACGATTGGAGATACACAAGTGGATTTTCCCATGCATCAACATGCCCATCTTTCTTATCACGTTGGACAAGAAGAGGTATGGAAAAACCATTCTTTACCACACTGTATACTTGTTCAAGATAAAATTGGAAGGGATAGGCAACATGTAAATGGCACACACTACGTATTGAATTCTTTAAAAAATAATATAGGAAAACCTCTGGCTGATTGGAATATTCCCTTAAAAGATAATCAATCGAATGCTCTTTTAGGAGAAAATAATTTATGAGCATAAATATTTATGAACCAATCAAGTGGTTATTGATTATCAGCTTGCTTACATCATTACAGAGCTATACTCAAGAAAATTGGACTAACTGTTTAGGTAATCAAATTTGTACTCCAGTTGAGTATGACGAACCGAAAAGCTTAAGAGAGCTATGTGAAAAAGTTAATGAAGCGGTCTTAAAAAATCAAACCATAAAAGCCATTGGAAATGGATATTCTATTAGTGACATAGGATGTACCAATGGCCGTTTAATAAGCCTAAAGTACCTAAACCAGATTCGGTCGATCGACTTAGAAAAAAAATTGGTCCGTGTTGAAGCCGGCATATCCATTTCTGAGCTAAATGAAAAATTGGCAGTTTATGAGCTAGCTCTTCCAAATCAAGCTGCAATCACAGAAATTAGTTTAGGTGGAGCCTTGAGCACTGGAGTACATGGTACAGGGCATACAGGTACTCTTTCTAGCTTCCTAAGAGAAATTGAGTTGATAACAGCTGATGGCACACTTCTTAAACTATCTCCCAATTCTGATTGTGAGGCTTTTGAAGCTGCAGCTGTAGGATTAGGTTCTTTAGGAATTATCTATGCCGTTACTTTACAATGTGAATCACTTTTTTATCTCAGGCCTGCACAAGAAATAACTACCCTGGAATATGTTTTAGAAAGCTATAAAACCCTTAACGATTCAAATGATTTTTTTCAATTTTTTTGGAATACAGATAATAATAGTGTAGTTATAAACAAATGGAATCGTTGTGAAAAAAATGACTCGAAAGATTCTATCCCTTCCTACAAAGCCTTACCTTGGTATTTGATAGATGCAAATGATAAAGACTTATTTTCCGAGATTGCTGTACCGATCGATTTTCTCGCGGTTGTAGTTGATAAGATTGCAGAACTTATTCAAAAGTACAGGGATCTTGGAGCAAAAGTGACAGATCTAAATATTCGTTTTGTGGAAAAAGATCTCCATGCACTTCTAAGCCCAGCCTCAAATGGACCTGTGGCTTATATAGCTTTTTGTATTCTGGAAGAAGATAAACACTTGATGTTATACAAAGATCTTGAAGAGAATATGATGAGATTTCAGGGACGTCCGCATTGGGGGAAAATCAACTTTTTAGATTATAAAAAAACACTACAGTTATACGGAACGAACTTAGAGAAATTTATTCAGGTAAAAAGAAGGCTAGACCCAAACGGAGTGTTTTCAAACCAATTAATAAACCATGTATTAGATCCAGAAACCACTACCTATGGAGAGTGAGGAGGATGGTATGTGTTCTAATTTCATAAGCTTTACACAAATCGCTTTTTTTCAGGTAATCGTTTCCATGGATTTGTCGTTCAAGGTTAAGATGGAAACCATTACAGGATTTACTGTTAACCCCTTTTATTGGGGAATTTAGTTTCGAAATAAAATGAGGTAGAAATCATGGATTATAACAAACTTAAAATAAAATCATTCAAGTATTGGGATGTTTATCTCCACGAGAATCAATGTTATCTTGGTCGAGTTTTTGTTCAGCTTAAAGATGAAAAAGACGTCGAAGATTTTCTAGATATTCAAGGCGAAATTCGTGATGAATTTTTTATAATCGGAAAAAAAATTAAAAAAGCTCTTAAAATATTATTTAGTCCAGATAAAATGAATTATGCAGCATTGAGCAACACATCTCCTGTCATTCATATGCACATTGTTCCACGTTATAAAGATCCCCGTGAATTTGCGGGTATGGTCTTTAAAGATATCCGTTGGGGTCAAAATTATGCACCATATGATCGGTCTTTTGTTATCACAGAAGCAGTGCTTTTTAAAATTAGAGATGCCTTAGATCTGCAAATATAATATTAAAAAAGGACCGATTAATGGATGCAATCAGATCACATTGCTAAATTCTCTAGAATGATTGTTTTTGTTGTCATTGCACATCAATTGTCAACGGTTAGAAATGCACAAAGAGTTATTGGTTTGACTGAGAATGGAATTGATGAACAAGGGACGCATGAAGAGTTAATTGAATGGAGTTTATACAAATTGATAGAAGATTCAATTAAGAATATAATTCATGATACGTAAAATTTTCTTCTTTCAAGAAAATTTTTTTTGGTTATGTTTTTGGAATTATTTTACCAGGGTATTCCTAGTGCAATTCTCAGCATATTGCTTGTTTAGCTAAATTCACTTATTATTTTCTTTAAGCATGCAATTTCTTCAAGAAGTATATGAATTTTTCCTGTTGGGCTTCTGCTTTTGCCCACCGCTCAACATTGTTAAGATCAATGTAATGATCTTTTGCTACTAATAAGGCCTGTTCAAGGGCTTGTTGGTCGTTCCAATGAAAAAAGGAAGTAAGACGATCCTTAACACAGTCTGTGGGTGTTAGTAGCTTTAAAGAACCAGCGGATGTTTTTAAAGTTTCAAAGTGGCGAATGGACTCCTTTCCTATTGCTATCGGGGGGTTTACAAAATCAAGAAGATAGGGACATTCATCATGCGAAAAGCATCGTCCTGTCCTTTTAAAGCCAACTTTATTAAGCACCTCTTCAATCGATTTTAACTGCTCATAAGTAGCAAAATCTAAATCGTATGATTGATAACGGTTTTGACTATAGATGGAAACTCATGCTCCTCCCACCAACACAGCTTCAATACCATTATTTTTTAATAACTCGTATATGAAACAAGCCAAGTCTTTAATGTCGATATTCGAATATTCCATTTGCTTTACAAGGGTTTACCAGTTTTGCGAGGCCTTTTTCTTTTTGTTAACTGATAGGTTTCTTGAATATCAGTCGGTAGAAATTCGTAAGATTTAATTGTTAAAGCTTGTATCTCCTGGAGAAATGGGTAGCGAGGATTCCACTGAAACACTCGAGTTCGCCCTTCTAGAAAGCTGACAAGGAGGCCCCCCTCTTCAAGTTTTTTCAATGTTTTTTGAATAGGATCAAGAGCAGTCCCAAAAGCCCGCTTGAGCTCGGTAGCGTTTGCTTTGTTATGAAGCAGAAGGTAGATGAGAATTTTTTCTACGTTCTTGTTTGAGTAAAGGTATTCAAGCATGATTAAACCGATTTAATAGGTTATATAACCGATTATATAGGTGGTTGTCAAGAATTTTTATAATGCAAGGTAGAAAAGATCAAACTTTCAGAAAAGTTATTTTCAAGGCTACGCGTAGCGTTTGGAGGTAAGCGTCAAATATAGGCATGTATACAAATATGGCGCTTCATAACAAAGCGAAAGAGGACTTTCGCACTCCAAACGCTTTGCGTAGAATTGGAAATCTGTAGCATAGATATCTCTTAAAGTTTCGCGTAGCGTTTGGAGTGCGAAAGCCCTCTTTCGCTTTCGTTTTTTGCTACAGCTCCTTTCTTATTTTGACAGCATTGGAGTTTTATTTCATCGATTTTTTAGAAAGGAAATGACCACTTGATATTTATCTCCTAATCGTATTCTATCATTTTAAATCATGGCAATGCTTATTCCCATGAAGTTTTCATTAATTCTTCAACAAAGGTATTGTCATGAATCGATTTCATTTTAAGCTGCATACTCTCGTGTTTGCAGGGATCTTACTTTTTGCTCCAGTATTCTCTATTGTGGCTATAGAAGCTAATCCTGCAAAAAATCTATTGGAAAGATTGCTCCAAGGTAACCAGCGTTATGTTAATTCAGAAACAGTTTGTCATGAAGATTGGTCCGCTAAACGAACTGCACTTGTTAAAAACCAAGAACCGTTTGCAGTTATTGTTGCCTGTTCTGATTCACGAGTGCCTCCTGAAATCATTTTTGATCAGTCTTTGGGTGACTTATTTATCGTTAGGGTTGCAGGAAATATTGTCGATGATTTTGCGATTGGTAGCATAGAATATGGTGTCAGCATCCTCGGGGCTAATTTAGTTCTTGTTCTTGGCCATTCAAATTGTGGTGCTGTAGAAGCAGCATTAAAGGGTATGAAATTCGACAATCATATTCAGGAAGTCCTAAACGTGATTCAACCGGCGATTGCTGCTACTAAAGGTGAAACCGGGGATCTTCTTGAAAAAGCAATTAAAGCTAATGTTAAAATCGTTGAGGAAAAACTGAAGAGTTCAAAGCCACTTCTTGCTAATTTGTTGCAAAAGGGAACTTTGCAGATTTCAGGAGGCTATTACAATCTTAAATCAGGTAAAGTTGAAATCCTCGATAAGTAATAGGCGATAGGAATGATATACCACGTTCGGGTAGGTTGTTAATTTTTTTGTGGCGTCAAAGCCCCGGGGTTGAGCGATCGTAAGTCACCCCATATTACTAATATTGGGTGACTTACGATCGCTCAACCGCGGGAGCTTTCACGCGCAAAAAAATTAACAA
>JACDES010000176.1 GCA_013816265.1 Parachlamydiaceae bacterium
GAGTATTATTGATCCAAGAATATGTGTAGCAATCAAATAAAAAATCAAAAGGGTTCATGATGTGTTTTAGAGGTTATTATATAAAATCAAGTTAGGTTGATGCGTATGTCCTGAAAGGACGGCATAAATCGGGTATGTATCATATGCCGTCCTTTCAGGACTCAATAGATTGTTTGCATTGACCCAGGCCTCCGCTTCACTGCGACCTGGGCTATTTCATACCGGCCCTTCAGGCCTAACAAAGGGGGTCGGCTTCATTAATTGAAAATTTTTCATATTTTGACAGCATTGGACTACTTTCAGGGCTAAGAAGAGACACTTTTTCTAATAAGAAGATAATAAAGAATTTATATTTTCTAAATATGCCTTTGTCACAGGACCAATAGATGTTAGAACTACCCCTTGAGGTAACGAACCAAATATCTCAAGGAAAGCTTTAATTGTAGAAGGGCTCGTGAAAATTATTTCATCATATATTGTGATGTCTGGCAGGGGAGAAGAAATTGCTGTTTGTGTATGATAAAGGTTACACGCATTATAATGAATCTTTCGCTTCTCAAAATAATTTGAAAGTACTGTTCTAGATTGTGCAGAATGGGGCCAAAAAAAACAGCTGTTTTTTAGCGAAAGTTTATTTAATTCTTTAACGATTCCTTCAGCGGTTTCTTCTTGTGCGATTATTTCAGGTTCAATTCCTATTTGACGAAGATGATGGCCTGTAACTTGACCCACAGCAATTGTTAATTTTTTTTTCCAGTCATTTATTGAAAAGCCAAACGAGGTTAAAAAACTACCTAAAATCGGGATAACACTTTTTGATGTAATAATCACATGAGTGTATTCATTAAATTGGCTGATTGATTTTTGAATATTGGGATCAGATATCAATACAGGTTCAATTTTTATGAGAGGGATATGAATGATTTCACCATCACACTTACAATGCGATGGATCTAAACCGGTATAAAGAATTTTTCTTTTTTTCATGCTATTTATACCACGCTCGGTAGAATTGTTAAATTTTTTGCGCGTGAAAGCTCCCGCGGTTGAGCGATCGTAAGTCACCCAATATTAGTAAATATGGGGTGACTTACGATCGGTCAACCCCGGGGCTTTGACGCAGAAAAAAATTAACAATCCTACCCGAGAGTGGTATAGACTTTGCGACTATCAATACAGTGGAATAATTGTTTCATTTCTTCATCATTGCTTTTAGCTACTATAGCTAATTGTCCCTGTCCTTCTGCTGTAGAACCCGGTAATTTAATCCGATTCAAATGTGTCAATCTTAATCTGATTATTGCAGCCTCTGCAATCACCACTCCATCGACTTCAAATCGCTGTAGTTTCTCCAATCGTTGGTCTATTGTTCCCCGAATGTCGCAAAAACATAAGTCTTTTCGCATTTGTTTCACAACCTCTTCTCGACGGTTTGATGAAGTGGCTATTAAAGATCCTTGTGCTAAATTTTCCCATTTGTCTCCCTCTCTTAATACAAGGCTATCAGAAGGATCGATTCCTTTTGTTAAACAAATGATTTCCAATCCATCAGGAATGGGGTGAGGTAGATCTTTAGCTGAGTGAATACCGATGCGGCAACATCCATTCAAAATCATCTCATCAATCTCTTTTGTGAAAAAATTGGTTTTATCTAAAAGGCGTAAAGAGGTTTGTTGATCTTTATCACCTACTGTAGATGTAAAGTGGACGTTAAAATGAATATTCGAATGAAATTGTTGTAACTCAGTGAAAATTTCATTTACTTGAACACGCGATAGCGGAGATGTGCGCGCTCCGACCTCAAGAATTATTTTAGAAGCAATATTAATGGATAACGGCATCGATTGCCTCCTCCACCATTTCAACACCACGAATGTTGATCTTTTTAGAAATACTTTCTGGTATGCCTTTGAGGTTTCGCTTCGGGATGATACAATATTTGAAACCCATTTGAATTGCTTCTTTTAATCGACTCTCAATACGAGGAACGCTTCTGATCTCGCCTCCAAGACCAACCTCGCCCATCACAGTAGTGTGTGAATCAATTCGTTTGTTACGCATTGATGATGCAGCGGCTAATATGATTCCTAGATCAATTGCAGGTTCAATGACACGCATTCCGCCGGCAATAGAAACAAAGACATCACATTTATGAAGCTGGTATCCAACTCTTTTTTCTAGAACTGCCAAAAGAAGGGCTAATCGATTCTGGTCTAAGCCAGTGCAACGACGTGAAGGAGTAGGAAAGAATGTTTCGGTAACGAGTGCTTGTATTTCGATGAGAATAGGGCGAGATCCTTCGATTGTAGGGATGATGACGGATCCCACGACATCTTTTTTTCTTTCTTCAAGAAAAATTTCAGAAGGATTCGGTACTTCAACAAGACCTTCTTGCTTCATATGAAACACTGCAATCTCATCTGTTGGTCCAAAGCGATTTTTTACAACACGAATCATCCGGAAATATAGTTGTTTATCTCCTTCAAAATATAAAACAGTGTCTACGAGGTGTTCAAGAACACGAGGCCCAGCAATTTCACCTGATTTTGTGACATGTCCAATAAGAAAAGTAGCTATTCCTTGGCCTTTGGCGATGTGCATGAATTCCGTTGTTGTTTCCCGTACCTGTGTGACAGAACCTGGCGCAGAAGTGATTTCGGCTTTGTAGACGATTTGTATGGAATCAATGATAAGAACTTGAGGTTTTACATTGTCAATCTGTGCTTTAATATAAGTGAAATTCGTTTCGCTCAAAAGGAGAAGGTTATCAGTTTTTATGTTCAATCTTTGAGCACGAAGTGAGGTTTGTTCGATAGACTCTTCACCGGATACGTAAAGAACGACCAAACCCTTCTTTGCTAAGGCATGAGCCAGTTGTAGCATGAGAGTTGATTTTCCAATTCCTGGATCACCGCCGACAAGTGTTAGGGAACCAGGAACGATACCACCCCCAACAAGTCGATCAAATTCATTGATACCGGTAAGGATTCGTGGTGTTTCGATGAGGGATATTTCATGTAATCGAAAGGGACGACTGGGTGCTGCAGCTTGGGCTTCAAAACGTTTTGGCAAAGAAGACATTTCGATTTCTTCTTGGAATGTGTTCCATTTTGTGCAGGCGTTGCATTGCCCTTGCCATTTGTGTTCTTTATTCCCACATTCCGAGCAGAACCAAACAGTTTTTTGTTTGGCCATAAAATTAGACTCCTAAATTATTCAGGTAAATTAAATTTCGAAAGAGCATTTTCTGCAGCGGCCTGTTGAGCTTCTTTTTTTGAACCTCCCGTACCGCGACCAAGTTCTTTTTTATTAATAAAGACAGAGATAAGAAAATTTTTACTATGATCTGGGCCCGATTCTTCTAAAACTAGATACAAAGGAGTCAGTTGATATTCCTTTTGACAGTAATCTTGGAGCAATGCTTTCCAGTTGCGTAGAGGTTTATCTAAAACGGCAGCGATTTCATTTTTGAATTTAGTAAATAGGAAATGACGTGTCGGCTCAATACCACCATCTAGATAGATAGCACCCATGACTGCTTCAAATAGATCTGCAAGAATAGATTCTCTGCCACGCCCATCGTTCATTCTCTCACCTTTTCCTAGAAGGACAAAAGATTCTATTTTAAGAGTTTGAATATAATTGATACAGGAGACCGCTTCAACAAGTCGTGATCGTAAGTATGAAAGCTGTCCTTCAGGAATTGTGGGGTAATTTTTGTATAAATAGTCAGCCATTAGCATCCCAAGAACCGAATCTCCTAAAAATTCGAGACGTTCGTTGTGTTCTTTGACACTTTTATTTTCATTGATATAAGATCGATGAACAAAAGCAAGGATCAATAAAGATCTATCTTTAAAGCGATAGCCTAGCTTTGATTCTATATCAGAAATGTGATTAACAAGGTTTTCCATGTGATTCATGAAAGTATTCTAGGAAATAATACTTTTTTCTGCTAGCCTTATTATATTAAAACTATTGATTTGCATTTGAAATGATATTTCAAATTATTCAAAACTAAGAGCTTTTTCTATACCACGCGCGGTCTAAAACTTGAAATTTGGACCGCGCCAAAGTCTCGGGATTCAACGATCGTAAATGGGTCTATATTATTAATAT
>JACDES010000097.1 GCA_013816265.1 Parachlamydiaceae bacterium
GTTCAACGCCCGGAGTTCCTTACGTCACTCCGGGCGTTGAACAGACGCTCTAGCGAGCTAACGAAGTGAATTCTAGATCTAAATCAATTTTTTCTTAGCCTCAATCGACACAAACTCCAAAGGGGTTCGCCTTCAATAATTGAATCTTTTTATGATTTTGATTAGCCATCAGCAGTTAAGCAAGAGTGCTATAGGTTTTTTCTATTTTATCGATGAATTTACGTATAGCAGCTAGGTCGACACCCTTAGCGACAGGGGGGCGCTTTTTCTGGAGTTTTTCGATTTCAGTCAAATCTTTTTCTAAATCGGCTAATATTGGTAAAGTTGTAGTTGCAAGATCGGCACTTTTTTTTAGGATATTAAGTTTGTATTTCATATTAAATCTCTGCGTGGCATTTAAATGGTCTACTAGAGATTGGGGTGCAAGTTGCCTTTCAAATTTGCTATAAGAAAGATCGACCAAATGGGATTTTTGTTTGCGGGATATAAAATCAAAATTTTTGTCTGCTGCAAGTAATTCTTCAACAAATTTGCCGACTATTGAATTCGTCTTTTCGTCTAGGTTGTATTTCGAGGGCAATAAAGTTAATTTCTGTGCTAAAATTTCATTCTCAGTTAGAATAATAGTTCCCTTATTGCTTTCTATTAATTTTGAGATAGGATCTTTGCTACCAGAACCCTCATTATGGCTTTTAAGGATAATATCATTAAGAAATTTTGGATCTTGTAACGACTCTTTAGAAACTTTTATCACAGTTCTTATTTTTCCAATATGACCTACGTCCGTTACAGCGCTCAACGAACCCATTAATAGGGGTTGGCGCATATCGTGAGTGACAATAAAATAATTATCTTTCTCTTTTCTAAATTCTATTAAAGCTCCTCTAAGGCCATATGGAATGGCGAAACATGCTGTATCTTTATTTAAAGATATAATATGAGGCGAAATGCATTTATCTAAGGCTTCAACAGTGCGTTGTAAGGTTGTTACTAATTGCTTAGATCTTATTTCATCACCAACACTAAATTTTTTGTTAGAAAATTTATTAAAGGCCTCGTGAAAAAAAACCATGTTATTACGATGCTTACATAGGCGAAGTAAAGCAGCTCGTTCTTCCAAAACGATGAGAGGGGTTTCTTTTAGTGTTTTTAATGACTTTGAACTCTTTATTATTTTGTCAGATAGTACCATAAAAGCGATGCGATAAAGATAAACAGAACGAACAAGAGGCGTTTCAAAGGAATCTAACTTTAGTGTCTCATTAATTTTTAGATCAACGAAACCTACTTTAGCTAAGGGATCTTGCCATATTGAAAGATTAAAATTTTGGCTACAATTATCATGAATACGAGGTTCTAAAAAGTGCTTATTGAACATGAAATTGAGAACAACATCCACAAATTCATGTTTAGGTACCCCTAGAGCTTCTCGCATGATTTCTGTGATTTCAATTTTAGAAAGTGGGATTTTGGATTTCTTGGAAGGTTGATTTAATTTTTTTTCTAATTGAGCTACCCTTTTGAGAGCGAAATTTTTAATTAGGTCGATATCTTTAGAATGTTTAAGTATAAGAGTGAGTTGTTTGATAAATGCGGGGGATTTGAAGGCTAATTCAAATTTAAGTAGTTTTCCATATTCACTAAGAAGATTGGTATATTTGTCATCAGTTTTATCTTTATGTTGTTGGTATATAGGTTCAACGATGCCTTTTATCAAAGTGAATTGTTGGTGCCATTTATCTAACCAATCATGTGGAAGATTAATTTTCCATTCATTAATCAAAATTTGTAAATCAAAAGCTGTTGAAATGGGGGGATTATCTTGACCACCATATTGTATCATAAAACTTTGTAACTGTATTTTATATGAATTTAGCAAAACTTGCTTATCAGTCGGAAACTGAGCTTCTAACTCTTTAAGCATACCCTGAATGGTAAAATGTTTTAGTTTTCTCACTGTTGTTGGAGAGATAATATCTTTTTCTAAAGCAGTTAAACTTGATTCACCACAAGATCCATGAATCTGTCTTGAATGAAAATTTCTATCATCTTTCAACAATTTGTCTATGGCTTCTATTATTTTTTTATTGTCTTCCAAATTAAACCAAGTAGCAAACTCCTTCAAAGCATCGACAACTTTTTCTCTTTCAGAACGAACAATTTTTCCAGAGCAACTATCGATTAAATAATCAATGATACGATCGTATATGAGTTCAGGTTTTTCACTTGTATTCTTAAATGAGCGAGTGGTTGAATTTATTAAAAAATTAAGAAAATCTGGATTTAGTAGAGCTTCCTTGGGAACTTCTATGACAACCCTAGTTCTATCATATAATTTTCCAGAGTCTACGTCTTGATGGTGATATGAACCATGCAATCGCGAATCACTAATTCCATCTCCACGATTATGAATAATGAAAAAATATGCTCCCTCTTCTTTTCTGAATTCGTAGGAAATATAATGTTCAGCCCATCCTCCATTGATACAGAAGGTAGTAGTGCCATCTTTCAATTTTACAACTTTAGTCGAATATGAGGCATCTAACTCATTTATCCCTTCTTGGACATATTTTACAGCTAAATTTAATACTTCAATTCTTGAGTCTTCTGTATCACAATGAAGGTTATATCCATATCTAGAATCTAACTGGTTATAAATATAAGAATTTTGTCTGTGCTGGCATAACCGTATTATATCATGAAGTTCCTCTTCAGTTATGGTACCATGAAAAAATTCATTTAGGGATTTTTCCAAAAAACCTTGAGCATATTGTAATCGTATTCCTGTATAGTTTATTTTCAATCCAGAATATTTTTTCATTACGTCTATTAAACTAGTATCAGCTACCCCTTTAAATCCAAAATTTACAAGAGGTCTTAAAAAATTACATTCGAAATCAATTTCAATATGTTGAAATTGAAATTTAATTAAATGGTAAGCCTTCTTGATAAGTGGGTGATCTTGGTCTTTAATAATTTGTTTTGTAGCTGCAAGTTTTAATAAACATTCATCATAACGTTCAATTTGGTCTTTCGCTAACTTTAACCGATCTGAGGGCGGTTTCACATCCAAAAAATAGGCATATTCGACTGGTGAGATCTCTTGGATATTCCATAATTCATTAATAAGTTCATCAGTTGATATTCGATCAATAGGTTTTTTTAGATTGCTTTCCAACTTATCAATAATAATCTTTAGTCTCTTTGGATTTATCTCAAAATTCAATTTTTCTATAACAGTTTCAATTTTAGATATTAGATTATTTAATACGGCTTCGTTATCTAAATGGAGATAGTATTCGGATAGAGAAACTGGAGCTGCTAACGGAGTAGGAGCGGATGATTCTTTATCGATTTGGAAAATCTGCCTGCTTACAGCCGCTTCTTTTAAAGCGAATGCTTCCTTAGAGACATGATGTGTCGGATTTAAGGAAAGTCCTAAGGAATCGAGTCTATTATTTGTATTAATCATAACTTCACAAATTATTATTATTTTTGGATATATATTAATCTATTTTGGCTATATGAGCAATTATTTAATGACGTCGTCAATTATTTTTGAAAAAAAATCGGACTATTCATTAAAGGCCAATACCAGTAATCAAATTTCTAATAACATGTTCTATTTTTTCTATTTTAGTATCTAACTCTGTTCTTTTATTAGTTGTTTAGTTGTAAGTGAATGAGGCTAAATGTCTTTGTTACTAATTTATTATTAAATAAATGATTGTTAGGTGAATAAAGTTGTTATTGAGTATGTGTAAAATTGAAATATTATTTATTATATTAATGAGTGTGGTGTATAATAATAATTGAAATTAATAATTGTTTCTCTTTATTAGGGGGATAATATGACTATTCAATATAGGTTTAATGAACCAGTCCCAAAAGACCAGCGAGCAGATGATATACTTAAGAGCGTAGATAATTTAAATTTTATTGTTACAAAATATGATAAAACCTTCGAGTCAACACTACAACGGTTAGTTTCAACAAACGCTGCAAATATCGATACAATTAAATATGGTAACTTAAGGTTATTGAAGGATAAACTTAGAGTAATGAGTGATGATTTTGGAGAAAAAAAAATCGGAACATTAGAAACACTATCTATTTTTTTTAAAAGGTTAGTCGGAATTGAAACCAAATCTGCAGATCAACTAGAGGAACATTTTAAACAAAAATCAATATATGCAAATAAATTAAAATTAGAAGTTGAAAAAGCAATGACTAAAGAAGTTGCTAAGCAAAAGATCATTGAATTAGGAAGCGAGATTAAAGGTTGTTCTGCTGAAATTGAAAAATTAAAAGTAGACTATAATGAACAAATACAATTTATTGGAAATAATTATGAAAAATTATTGTTATTTATTTCTCAATTGGATGAAAAAAATCCTTTAAGAGACATTCTTGGTGACTTGTTTGATCAGCTTATAGATATAAACGATAAATTAACAGAGCAAAACTTAACAAATGATGAAAGAAAAGATCTGATCATACTTAAACAGGAAGTAAAAGAAAATTTAATTGAAAATATGGCGCTGCTCAATCGCGATGTATCTGGTAAAATGATAAGTATTTTCGAAAGAGTTGTAAAGGCAGAAATCCAAATTGAAGGGATTAAAATTAAAATAAATGATTTGAAAGTTAAAATTAACGATCTCAAAAAAAAATTAATTTCATTATTTCCTGTTACAGAGTTAGATAATGTGACACTAGCAAAATTTAATAAGGGGCTTGAGCTTATCAAAAAGATATTATCACCAGATAAATTTGCTTATTTTAAGGAGCAGTTACAGGTTGCAACAAAGGACGAAATTTTAATAAATAAATTTCTTGAATTAATCAATAACCCCGAATTACACCACAATGATATTTTAAATATGGAGTCACTAAAAGATTTGGGGGTAAAAGCTGAAAAGCTTAAGAAAGAAGTTGCAGAGGCAGGGGAACCAATTTCTAGAGAATTATCTGATCAATTGCTTCGAAAGAGAGATGAAATAATTGAGGAATTAAACTCCGAAATACAAGGTGATGAGTATAAGTACTTTTTTAATGTACCGCTGCAATCATTCCCACTATTATTAGCTTTAATTAAAGAAATTATGGAAGTAAAAGCACAAGAACGTGCGGATATAAAAGATCAAATAAAGATAAAAATTGTACAACCTGAAAAATTACAATATGAACAGGTATACAGGGGGCGTGCCTTATCTCATATCTATAACAAGTTGCAGGAATTAAAAGAATTAGATGGTGAGATAATAAAATATAGGGATGAAATAGCGAGATTGGAAAAGTTATCGAACGGTTCTGACAAATCGTCAATAAAGATGCAAGTAAATAAAATCAAAAAAATTATTGAAAAATATGAAGATTATAAAAATTACCTAAACCATAAAAAAGAAGCCATAACTTCTAATATTGAATTTGATCAACAAGTGTTGATAGAACTTAAGGGGAAAGAAAAGGAATTTAATGCTGAAATTTCAAAAACTTGAAGTACAGTAACTCGAATTTAGAATGGTTTTGTTACTCCTTGAATAATAATAAATGTAGTTTTTATTAGAAATAAGTTATTCGCAATTAAATTGGAGGATTATATATCATTTGAATATAGATACTTAATTCCAAAAGATAGATTTCAAGAACCTTCACCAATCAATCAAATAGAAAAACAAATTGCTAATGCAAGTAAGCTGGATAAAGACGACACTAAAATTTCAAATGAAAAAGATAAAATTTTTACAGGATTTGATCAATTAGATTTGAAAGATTTACAAAAATTACATGGTAGACTGACAGTTAAGTCAAAAGAATTAATAAAAGAAAAGCAAGGCTTTTGGAAAATGGTGGGGAGGTTGTTTGGTGCTACAGAAGAACGTCAAGAAAAGCCATTGAAATTTTATGAGGATATGAGATCGAATGTGGAAGAAAGGATAATTAATAAGATGCTTCAACCTCTAGAGTACACTGCGGATATGTTATTAGAAGATAAACAAGAGGAGATTGAAACAAATATTGATGCATTGCAACATGAAATAAGCTCTAATAATGATGAAATTGACAAACTTGTCTTTAAATCTAGAAATACTAATGAAGAAATTCAGCTTAGCTATCTAAAAGGATATGTGGCCTGTTTAGAAGTTGCTCTATCAAAAATTAACACTTATATAAAGGAAAACCCAATAACATTGGAAAATGTTAATAATTTTAATGAACCAATTCGAAAGATCATCGAAGAAACTGAATCGATGATATCTAAATTGAAGATTTCCATTGCGAGTGAATCTAATGTTGTGGAAAAACATAAAATTACTCCTCTAACCCCAAAAGACTTTGGAATTGGAAAGAAAGATACAGCAAGTATTCTAGTGGATATAAAAAATTGGAAATCAAGATTAAAAAAGGGTTTGGATAAAGAATTATACAAAGAAATAATGAAAGATATAAAAATAATTTATAAATTGAATCAGAAATTGTTAGAAAAAGATGTAAATTCACTTCAAATCAGAGGAAAAATTAAAGATTTGAATGATAATATAAAGAAATTAATTTCAACTCATGAAAAAAGAAATGAACTGGAAGAAATGATGAAAGTATTTAAGCTCCTTTTATTTGAATTAAACGAATCATTAATTACTGAACCTACAGTCGAATAATACTCTACCAAATAGGTAAAAACTTAGATTAATTCAGAGGCGACTGAATCATAAAAAAGAATGCCGCGCTTTGATAGTTTGACGATAAAATCATCGATATTGACATAATTCTGCTGCTTTAACGCCTTTAATAGATCCAAAGTTTGCGTGTCGATTGTTCCATGCCTAATTTGGAATTCTTCAAGATTTACCCCTTCCCTTAGCCGTAACTCAATCACAAGCAATTCGCGAAGGTGTGCTTGAGGATCTAGCTTTTCTTCGAAATCAATAGGGGATAATCCATTATTCAAATCATAGCAATACTTCTTCAAGTTGGCGATATTTCTAAAACGCTTGCCTTCCCAGTAACTAAATGCTGAGGGACCGAACCCTAAAAAGGGACGTGCAGTCCAATAACCCACATTATGTCTAGAGTGAAATCCTGTTTTCGCAAAAGCTGAAATTTCATATTGTTTGAGCCCTTGTTCTTCCAATAATTCAATTGCACGTTCATACATGGCAAGACTTGTTTCTTCATCCGGTAGTTGCTTCTTTAGGATTTCTTGCTTTTTGAAAAAGACAGTATGAGGTTCAATCGTTAAATTGTATAACGATAAATGGGTGATGGGAAGCTCTCTTACTTGCTTTAGGGTATGATCCCAATGTTCGATTGTTTGCATGGGAAGATCATACATGAGATCAACTGATATATTAGAAATACCTGCTTCAGCAGTCTGTATAACTGCATCTGATGCTGTTTTGGCCTGATGGAGTCGTCCCAGAATTTTTAATAGATTATCATCAAGTGTTTGAATGCCGATGCTAACGCGATTAATGCCGGCATCCCGATATTCTTTCATGATGGGAAGGGTGATATTTTCCGGATTAGCTTCCAAGGTTATTTCAGTCCGATTTGAAGCAAAGGTGACATCCTTTTTGATAAACTCCAATACTGAGGCAATCCTTTCTGGTCCAAAAAGGAACGGTGTGCCCCCGCCAAAATAAACTGTCGAGATGGTTTTGTTTTGCAAGAATGGGAGCCATTGCTCCCATTCTTGTTTGAAGGCTGTTAATAGTTCGATTTTACTATTTTCTTTATCAGGAAGTACGTAGAAATGGCAATAGCTGCATTTGCGCGTACAAAAAGGGATGTGAAAATAAAGACTAATCTCTTGCGAAGAATTTTTACCAATCATTAGCATCTGGATCTATGATACCACCACGACGCCATCTATTGCGATCGCTAAAGTAAGATTCATCTTCTTCTTCTTCTTCTTCCTCAGCTTCAGCAACTTCTGCTTCGGCACCTTCTTCTTCCTCATCGCGTTCTTCGAAAGTTTGATCTGCTTCGGCAACTTCGGTTTCTACGTCGAAACCGGTATCTCCACCGCCTAATGTTTCGCCGATATCGATATCCGGGATGGTAGGCATTTCGTTGTAACCGGCACGTGGAGGTGCTTTTTTCGGTGTAATATATTCTTCGGCTTCGCCGCTTTCTTTGAGGAATTGAAGTCTTTCTTTTTCTTCTTCGATTTTGGCTTTGACGCCAACGATTTCTTCTTTGTGTTTGTCTAAGTCTTTTTTAGGGACTAGTCCTAGTTTAAGCCATTGCTCCAAGTCATTAAGTTCAACTTCTAGCTTTTTTAGTCTTTCGCTTTTAATATGTTTCATAAACACTTCCATGGGGTTAAAAATCTAGACTTGTCGCCAATCGATACTATCTATGTTTTTTTCTAAATCGGCGATACTAGATGTTCTATTGACTTTTTTTCAACTCATTTAATATGTAATTATTATTTTAATTAGCATGTTGAGTTTTTAAATGATTGTCGATTCGGTGGAAAATGAAAATGTGGTGTATTTTTTGATGTTGAGATTGGTCATTTGAGTAGTTAATTCGATAGTGTTTTTTCGGTAGATCTGTTCGTGTTGAGATCTCGTTTTCTTATATGCATATTTTAGCATGAAAGTTAATTAATTAAAATAGTAAAAATTAATTTAATTATTGTTTGTTTGTGTGGTTGGTAGTTGGTGTTGTTGATGTTTAGTTTTGTGTTTATTTTTGTGTTTTATTTTGATTAGTTGTCGAAAGTAAAGTTTGACTCAACATTAATTTTATTCAGCTTGAGAAAAGTAAGGTATTCATCCTGAAAGGACATTGTTTTGTGATGCTGTTCTTGATTTTTTATATAATTATTGATGATTTCCAACTGTGAAAAACTTACTGAAAATCCGCCATAACCATCTTGCCAAGCAAATCTAGCATCTTGAGGAATTTCTTTGTTGATCCATTTAGTAGATCTTGATTTAACCTGTCTAACAATGTCAGCCAAAAGAATGTCAGGAGGTGTAAATATTAGGAGGTGGACATGATCATTCATGCCTCCAATATTAATTAAATTTGCACCTAAGTGTTTAACAATACCTCCCATATAGTTATAGAGTCTAATTTGGAAGGAAGGTTGTATGAGCGGTTGACGTTTTTTTGTAGACCAGACGAGATGATAATATATTTTAGTGTATGTGTGAGCCATAAAATAACCCATTAAAAAATGATGAATTGTAGGTTTTACTAAATGTAATGAATTATTTTAAAAAAATAGATAAATACCAAGAAATTTTTGATAAAAAGAATTATTTTCCTTTACCACTACCGTGGTAAATGAATACATTTATCATGAGTCCCAGGGCAGCAAAGCTGACCTGGGCTAAAAAATCCTAATCCCTACCGGGATTTTGAGCTATAAATTAGCCCAGTTAAGCATTGCTATTTGCGCTGAAAATCCTAATCCCTACCGGGATTTTGAGCTATAAATTAGCCCAGTTTAGCATTGCTATTTGCGCTGAAAATCCTAATCCTTACCGGGATTTTGAGCTATTAGCCCAGTTAAGCTTTGCTTGTTTGTGCTGAAAATCCCGATAGGGATTAGGAGTTTTTAGCCCAGGTCAGCTTTGCTGCCCTGGGTATAATGTTAAGATAACTCGTTTTGCCACGGCAGTGGCAAAGGAAAAACTTGCGACTTCTTCGATCAATTTTCTTTTATTTTTACTCTTTTCATATGGAACAAACCGCAATAGCTTAAGAAAATTACTTCACAAAGCAAAAACAAATAATAATAATACTGTCCACCATGCCCAAAGCCATAACTATGCAATCCTGTCCCCAAAATATAGTTGACACCATACCATGTAAAACTAATGGCCAATAACCCCAATATTGCCCCTTGAGATAATCCAAAATACGCAATTTTATTAAAACGATAGGCATGAATCACAACTAAATAAATACAAATAGATATAAATGCCCAAGATTCCTTTGGATCCCAATCCCAAAAACGTCCCCAACTCTCTGCTGCCCACACGCCACCCAAAATTGTTCCAGCTACCAATAAAGCTGTTCCTATATATAAGGTTTGTAAAATGCAATTCCCGATTGAATTCAAGTTCGCACTCCTATTCTTGCTAAATAGGTAGCTAAACAAATATAAATGTCCTAAAACGCCACCCAAAATAAAAACCCCATAACTTCCCACGACCATCAAAACATGAATAATAAGCCAAAACTGTGAATTTAAAACCGGCTGGACATTCTCAAGACTATTATTCATATCTGTCACTTGTATCAGAGCAAGCAAAATCAAAGAAACGATGCAAGAGGCGACTACTACAACATTACTCTTCAGTAATTTTTTTAGGAGCAAACTTAATGCTACAGCAATCCAGGGAACATAAATAACAGTCTCAAACATATTTGAAACAGGAGGTCTCTCTAAAATATAACAGCGCAACCCTAAAATGAAGGTATGAAATAAAAAGGCAATTCCCAATAAAATAAATGCGATTCTATTTGTTAAAGCACTTGTTGATCTTCCTCCAAATATAAATGCTAATCCCGCGATTCCATATAATATAATCGCTAGCATGATTAAGGGAGTATTGTAATAGAATGACTCAATTTTAAGTTGCCTTAATGAAGGCATTTGATAAAAACTATTAGAATTTATTTTTTTTTGGATCCCACTCTCCAATAAGTGTTGGTAGCTATCCCTTAATTGTGCAAACACTTGTTCTTGTAAGTGGATACTTTCTTCCAAACCTCTCACAATAACAGATTGTTCCCACTCAAGATATTTAATGCGAATATTTTCAAAATCAGCGTTCGAATAAAGAGTGAAATTAGTAACCAGTCCTAATTCACCGGAGGCAGGCTGATATATTTGTGTTTTTAAAGCGTGTAGGGAGAACCACTCTTTTGAAGGATAACGGCTTGGCAGAGCTTGCAAGATTGTTCCTGATTTTCTCAATCTTTCTAAGAGGGGGTATTGCTTTTCTAATAATTTTTCAATTTCTTTCGAATCTACTTTTTGTTTCCTCATTTGCTCAAATGCAATTTTATAGTCTTTTTCTTCTTTAATGCGAATCCCTTCAAGGGCTTTAAATTGCTGCATGTTGGTTATCATATCGGTGATAGTGTCTGCAAGTGTTTTTTGGGTTGCCATTAAATTTTTAGCATTTTCCAATACGTTACTAGCTATTGTTTGACCAACAGCTAAATGACTCCAAGGAAGTATCTTAGGGGTACTTGTGATAACAAGATTATTATCAGTAAAATGAATCCATAAGCCACGTGCGAGTTTAGTTAATTCTAATTTTTCTGAGTGACTTCGATTTGCAGGATCTTGAAATGATTTAAGAGCATGAAAAATGATGAGGGGTTTAATGAGATTGTTGCTTGTAGCTTTATCCTGATAAAATTTTGAGTATAAATCGTTATAACTAAAATGACTTTGTTTTAGATCGAAGCCGGCTAACTCTTTAAGTTCTTTTGATTGTACCCAAAATAGAGGTGCATTTTTATAAGAATCTGAACCAAAAAAATGGAGGGACCAAAGCCATGATAAGGGGGAAGTTTCATTAGTATTAAATTGTGTTAAATCTTGTTTTTTTAATGATTTAGAATGATAAATTTCATATAGCCAAAGTTGTGCGTAGGCATCAGCGGGTCTAATTCTACCTTTATAAGCAATAGGTATGATCTCAGCCGTAAAGGCTGCAGATAAAGTGAGAGGAATAAAGGAAATAAATAACGATAGGACTATAGAAAAAATAAGACGCATAGGAAGCCTATATTAATGATTCAAAAAAAGTGCCATCATATCGTGTGATCTAATTTCTTTGTGAAAAATTTAATTCATTCAAATGATATTTTTGATAAGTTAAAATTGATAACTTTTCAGAAAGGAAAAATCGTATGCATGAAGAAGCGATTACTTATTCAATTGATGATAAAAAATTTGTGGGTATTTTGGTTTCCCCAGACAAGAATAACAAAATAAAAAGGCCTGCGGTTATTGTGGCACATGCATGGATGGGACGTGATGAATTTGCTGTTCAAAAAGCAAGAGAATTGGCTGCATTGGGTTATATTGGATTTGCAGCAGATTTATATGGGGATGCGCAGGTTGTTAATACGAGTGAAGCCGCTGTTGCATTGTTGACACCATTAGCATTGGATAGAGCCACGCTACAAAAAAGAATTGGAGCTGCGTTTAATACAATAAGTCAAAATGTATTTGTGGATTCTAAAAAGATTGGTGGAATTGGATTTTGTTTTGGAGGATTAACAATCATTGAACTATTGCGAAGTGGTTTACCTGTAAGGGGAGTGGCTAGCTTTCATGCTGTATTAGGCACACAACGCGGAGAACAAAAGGCTAAAACTGTTCCGATAGCAAAGAACATCAAAGGATCTTTGTTAATCCTTCATGGCTACAATGATCCGTTAGTTTCAGAACAGGACGTTTTAAATACTCAAAAAGAAATGGATGACGCAAAAGTAGATTGGCAGATGAATACTTATGGTCATACGTCGCATGGTTTTATGAATCCTCAACTGAATGATGTTACAAATGGGCTCATATATAATCCACAGGCATGCAATCGGGCATGGAGAGCCATGTGTAACTTTTTTGAGGAGATATTCGCTAACTAATGATAGCGAAAGAGGGCTTTCACACTCCACTAGTTAGCGTCAATTGTAGACATGTTGACAAGTATGACGCTTCATAACAAAGCGAAAGAGGACTTTCGCACTCCAAACGCTACGCGTAGCTTTGGAAACCTGTAGCCTAAATATTACTTAAAACTACGCAAAG
>JACDES010000098.1 GCA_013816265.1 Parachlamydiaceae bacterium
AAACCGATTCTATCCACGGTACAATTTGGGCACACGCAACATACCTTTCCTGCACAAGATACCGAGAAACACGACGCGCTTCATCCAAACTTCCACTCGTCCAATGGATCTCAATAAAATGTTCGTCCTTCTCTTCCATAAACATCTCCCTATCAATTATTTTTTTACCCTAGATCAATCTGAATCTATAGCTTCAGCTTTCATCTTTTAAAAATGCCAAATGCGATATACGTAAATCAATGATAGATGGTTTTTTTGGCTTAACAATTTCTCCCACACCATTCTTCACTTCCATATCCACACTAACATTTTCAGCCAAAGCATCAACCTCTTTCAACTTATTAGAAATATATCCACGCAACATCAAATAATTTGCTAAATTTTGCATATACTTTTCTGTATTCAAACGTAACAAATAAGTTTTGGTTATCGGTTCTGTTCTACCATTCTTTACCTGATCAAAGACATCTTCGATTATTATCACGATTTGCTTTTGCCCATAACTATCTGCAAAGGCCTGCGATACGTCTATTTGTTTTAAAAGTATCGGCTCATAAGCAAACAATTCATTAATGCCCTCTATCACATTTAAAGCTAACTGAAAGCCTTCATCCTCATATATCGATTGCCCCCACTTTTTATCCATCCCCTCAAGTCCCAAATAGATGATTGGAAGCTTTTTTGGAGTAAAAAATGGCGTGAAAGGAAATAAGTATCCGTCCCAATCAACCGCAGTATTCGTATAATCCCCCAAGAATGCATAAGGCATCCTCATACTATATTCTACAAAGATTGTACCCGGCCGTATTTTCTTTATTGTCGCATTTTTAATTAATGGTGACGCCATCAAACGCTTGTGAGCTCTATTTAAATCAAAATTAAACAAATTTTGTGGCTTATCAACAGCAAGATTTAATAACTCTGCTAGATATACCGTTTTTAAATTTTCATGATGCGAACTCGATTGTACAATAGCAACAATTTGATACTGATCATCGACAATTCTAGTTTCATTGAGCTGCAAATAATACAGCCAACTCAACCACGCCAATCCTGAAACCATTAATGTTGATAGAAAAATCCATAGTAACGCACGGCTCAAAGGGATTTTATCAGATTTATCAAGTCCCATAGTCTATCCAACACAACAAGTAGTAGCACTTTTCTTAGTTATACTTTTTGTTTGATCCATCGCTAAATGATATCCTCGATTAATCCTATCCAGACGTCGCTTACGATGCAGCGCAAGTATCACAAATTGATCCATCAATTTTGTAACTTCCAATCCATTAGCTTCACACATCTTTGGATATAAACTAATCGATGTAAACCCTGGCATTGGATTAATTTCATTAAACCAATAAACTCCATGAGCATCCAAGAAAAAATCAACCCTTGCTAATCCCGTGCATCCCATTGCCCTATAAGCCAACTCTGCAACTTTTCTGCCTTTTTCGATCAAGTCTTTAGATAATTGAGCGCATGTATCAGTTCCCATGCAATTATCAGAATATTTCGCAGCATAATCATACACTTTTCCTCCCGTTAATATTTCACCCGGAGGAAAAACTACAATTTCATCATTACCCAAAACAGCAAACTCAATCTCACGCCCCACAATTCCATTCTCTACTAAGATGTGGGTATCAAAACAAAAAGCAAAATTGATTGCTTCCTCCAATTGCTCCTTACGATCAACTTTTCTTACTCCCACTGCTGATCCACAATGGGGTGGTTTGACAAATACAGGAAAATGAAGTTTTTCAATAATTTGATTTAAAATAGTTTGTGGATTTGCTATCCACTCAGAACTAGAAAAATCCACTGATGGTGACGTTAAAATACCATTAGCTGATACAATTTTTTTGCAAAGAACTTTATCCATACAAATTGCAGCAGAGCGATGATCACATCCCACATATGCTTTTCCCAGCATATCAAAAAGCCCTTGAATCATACCATCCTCTCCATAAGGCCCATGAAGCACAGGAATCATCACTTCACATTCATGAACTTTCTGTAAAACTTCTGGAGACAATGAAGTTAAAGGATCTTCTGAAGAAGAATCTAAAATTTTCTCGAGCTTTTTCTTTACATCCGATCCTGCTATCCATGTCCCATTTTTTGTAATTCCAAATTCAGCAATATTATAATAGTGGGAATTCAACGATGTGCGAAAATTCTCCGAGGAACGAATGGAAATTTCATGCTCCGTTTCAGATCCTCCAAAACATAACCCTAAATTGATTTTACGAGGTTCTTGTTTTTCCAAAAAATTTAGTGTTTCAGGAGCAACCTTTGTGACATCCCCTGCTCCAAGCGTCACAACTACATCATGAGGTTGTACAAATTGAGCAAGCATATGACTAAGGGCTGAACGTGGAACATAGCGCATCGCTACAGATGAAACACTGCGAATTTCTTCCATAATGATTTCATGAGTCAGATTAGCAATTGGCGTCTCCCCTGATGCGAAAATGTCGGTGATAATGAGTTCATCGGCCGCATCAAAAATGGAACCATACATTCCAAGGCAATCATTTGTTCTGGAGTAGCGATGTGGTTGGAACAAGGCAATGAGTCTTTTTTCTCCAACTGCTTGTCGAATCGCTTGTAGGGTGACGGTAATCTCTGTGGGATGATGGGCATAATCATCAAGGAATTCCACTCCATTGATACCCCCTTTTTTCTCACAACGACGCATCACACCTTGAAATACTTTAAATCCTCGGCGAATACTCTCTTCATCGATTCCAAGTGTTCTTGCCAGACCAAATACAGCCAAAGCATTTAAGGCATTATATCGGCCAATAGCAGTTAATTCAACATCCTTATACTTGCGTCCACCGCCATCGATATCGAATAAAACAGAAAATCCTTTTTGGCGGTAATTGGTGGCTTTCCAATCACATCCATCAGAAAAGCCATAAGTAACACCGGGTTGGTTTAATTTCTTTAAATAGGAATCATCACCACACCAAAATAGATGTGCTGGAGATGTCACTTGGGACATAAATTTTTTAAAGGCTTCAATTAATAAAACTTCGCTCCCTTCGTAATTATTGAGATGGTCGTTATCGATATTTGTGACAATAGCGCCATAAGGGTGATATTTTAAAAATGTCCTATCGCTTTCATCTGCTTCAAAAGCAAAATATTGCCCTTCGCCATGACGAGCATTGGAACCAAATTGTGGCAACATTCCTCCAACGGCAAATGAAGGGTCAACTCCGGCTTCAAATAATACTGTCGATAATAATGCAGAAGTCGTTGTTTTTCCGTGTGTACCAGCAACGGCAAAAGACTGATATCCCTGGACAAGTTCTGCAAGTAAGTCTGAACGGTGCAACATGTTACAATTTAATTTAAGGGCTGTTGCATACTCAGGATTGTCGGCTTTAATATCGCTTGAATAAATGACTGTCATATTTGGATTAATAACATCAGCAGACTGGCCTTTATGAATCGTAGCTCCAGCTTTTGCAAGTCCTTCAATTGTATAATTAATGGCGATATCACTACCTGACACAGGTACATTTTTACTTAATAATATACGAGCAAGGCCGCTCATCCCAATTCCGCCAATTCCAATAAAATGATAGTGCTTTTGAGTCATGACTATTTTTTCTCCGTATTATTAACAACATTTAAAACTAATTCACATAAATCTATACGCGATGGATTCTTTTTATAGGAACGTATAGCAGCTCTCTTTTTATCAATCATATCTTGATGGATTAAAGCAACAATCTCTTTTTTTAATTGACCACTTGTTAATTTACTTTCGATCAATTTAACGCCCCCACCAACGGTATCAACAAGAAAATCAGCATTTGTTTCCTGGTGATTTTCAGCTGCATATGGATAAGGTATCATGATCCCTGGCACTTCAAATTCCATTGCCTCAGCGATAGTAGAAGCACCCGATCTTCCAATAAAAGCATTCGCAGCACTCCAAGCATAATTCATTTGTTTTTCAAATGCTTTTACAGAAGCTTTAATACCTTCTTGTGCGTAAAGAGACTTAAATCGTTCAGCACTTTCCTCATCACCGGTGCAGTGAATGATCTGTATATTTAAATTTAGCCCATCTTCGACAATTTCTTTTATCAGACGATTGATACCTTTAGCACCTTGTGAGCCACCAAAAATGAGAAGCGTAAAATTATTGGGATCCAATCCGAAATATTCATGTGCCGTTTCTCTCGAGATATCTGAACGAGCAAAACCCTCTCTCATTGGCATTCCAACTTCAATGGCATTCCCTTTAAAAAGGGAACATGTAGAAGGAAAATGAACTCCAACACTCTTAGAAAAAGGTGCAAACCACTTGTTTGCTTTTCCTGGAATACTATTCGCTTCATGCAATACAATCGGTGTTCTCGTGAATTTAGCAGCCAATAGCATAGGAATCGTATAATAGCTCCCAAATCCAACGACAACATCAGGTTTGTAATTCTTAATAATTTTTAAACTTTGTAAAAATCCTCTAATAAGATTCACTGCCCCTTTAGCAAGTTTTAAAGGATTTTTGGAAAATATGGGGCTACATGCCACTTCGTTATACGGGAATAAAGTTCGATCAAAATACCGGTTTGAGTTTAAACCACCGGCAACAAAGAGAATATCTTTCTGCATGTGATCTCTTTTAAGTTTTTGAGCAAATCCTTGAGCCGGGAAAACATGTCCACCAGTTCCGCCTGCTGTTATTAATATTTTCTTAGACATATTCTAATTTCTCCGTGCGAGCGATATTTAGCAACAACCCCAATCCCATGACATTAACCATTAAAGATGTTCCTCCCTGGCTAAAAAAAGGAAGATTTAATCCCGTGCTTGGTAATAAACCTGAGACAACTCCAAGATTCATAAACGACTGAAAACAGATGAGGAAAGTTATCACTGTCGCCAGATAAAAACCGCCTGGATCCGGGGTGAAAAGGGCAATTTGAAACCCGACATATCCCATAATCATGTAAAGACTTATTAATACAAGCATTCCAACAAAACCAAACTCTTCAGCATAGATGGCAGCGATATAATCGTTTTGTGCTTCAGGAAGATAACTAAGTTTCTGTAAACTATTTCCTGGTCCTCTTCCAAAAAGACCACCGGATCCTGCAGCAATCTTAGCTTGATAAGGTTGATGACCTTTGCCTTTAAGATCTAATTCAGGATGCATGTACACCTTAATACGTGCTGTTACATAAGGTAAATGGTAGGCTGAAATTCCACCAATTACAATCATGATGGCTAATGGAAGACCCCAATATTTAAATCGCACTTGTGTAATGACACAAGCGACTAACACTGTCAATCCAATGACTCCGGCGGTTCCATTATTTGGTTCAATTAAAATGAGGAACATGGGAATAGCAATAAGTCCAATCAGCTTTAAAAAAGGACGTAATTCTAATGATTGTCCATTTAATTCTAAAATTCGATGGATGAAATAGGCTGGGGCAAGATATTTCACAAATTCTGATGGCTGCAATGAAATCCCTGCAAAAGCGATCCAACGTTTGGATCCATTAACTTCTCGTCCGACACCTGGAATTAGGGTTAAAACTAAAAGAAATGTAAAAAATGCTAGGAGATAAGGGCTCCATTCAAGAAAACGTCGATACCCAACAAACCACACAAGAGATGCCATTCCCAAACCCATTAAGGCATAGAGTATTTGCCTATATAATGCCTGATGTGTGCTTCTCGATAGAGCATGATCTAAGACTTCTGCTGAAGTTGTATTAAATATCATAATGAGACCCATCACAAATATTGAAAACACACAAAAAAGAAGAATCAATGGATGGACAGATCTCATAATATTTTTAACCGAAATCAACTTTATAATTTTTTGATGTTCTATTTAATACGAATTTTATCGCCAATTTTCAAATTACGCGCTTTTTCTTCGCTCATTGAATTCAGTTTCAAAATGTCTTCATAATTTACATTATTTTGACGAGCCACTTTCCATGGGCTGTCACCACTCTTAATAACATAATAAACAGGTTCTGAAGATTCATTGTCAGATGTTTTTTCTGTAACTTTTTTTGGTGTTTCTGACGTCGTAGCAACGGCCACTTTATCATCTTTTTTCTGCGGTATTTTTAAAACTTGGCCAATTTTCAATTTTTCATTTTTTAATTGATTAGCTTTTTTTATCGCACTGATTGTCGTTCCGTTATTTCTTGCGATTTTCTCAAGCACATCCCCTTTTTTAACAGTGACTTCTACAAATTCATTCTGAGTTGTTGAAGAAACTCCAGATGTATCTTGTGTCAGTACTTCCTGTGCAGAAGCAACAGGAGCCTCGGTTGTGAAAATCTCACCGGAGGTTTCTACAACGATAGGTTGGGAGGGGTTTGCGTAGAAATTAAGGACATTATCAACTTCATCCCCTGTTTGTGCAGGCGTTGATGCGATTGCAAGAGTTGCCTCTTCAACAGGCGCTTTGTTAACGGCCATTTGGGAACTTGCTTCATTTTGGACTAAAGATCCTTCCGAATCATATATCACTGCTGTTGCAAACAATATTGCCAACAAACCGGCATTGATGATAACAGCAACTAAAATTGTATCTTTTCGTGTCATTTTTTACCCCTTTTCACAATTGACGAACTGCACGTTGAAATTCTTCCCCGCGATGTGCATAATCTCGAAACATATCATAGCTCGCACATCCAGGTGATAATAATACTATATCTCCACTCTTTGCCTGCTTAGCTGCACTTATGACAGCATCATCAAGGCTATTCAATATCTGAACCGGAATGCTATGGGATAACTCATGCTGTATTTTATTCGCAGCTTGGCCTATCGCACATATGCATTTTACTTTATTAACAAAAACATTTAACCATGGTGTATAAGAACTCCCCTTGTCAACTCCGCCTGCAATTAAAATAATCGATCCTTGCAGAGTTTGGACGGCACGAATAACAGCGTCAACATTTGTCCCTTTACTATCATCAAAATATCGAACTCCACTCTTTTCCAAAACGAACTCAATACGATGAGGGGGTTTTTTGAATGTTTGTAAACCACTTAAAAACTGATTTGGCGCCACGCCTAAATGTTGACAAATGGCATAGGCTGCCATGATATTTTCAACATCATGACTCCTATGCCCCTGAAAGTCTTTTGGTAAATCAAAAGCAAAAACACCTTTAACAAAGATACTTTTTAGATCGGTATGGACTTCATGTTTTTTATTGTAGCCATAGATCTTACCTTTCTTTACTTCTTCAACGGTTGCATAATCTTTGCTTATATTTTCTTCTAAATAAAGGATTCCGTTATCTTTTAGATTACGTCCAATGAAAAATTTTGCTTTCGCATAGGCATCCATGGTCTTATATCGTTCTAAATGATCGGGAGTGATATTTAAAATGACTGCTACATCGAGAACTTTTTGATGCAGTGTTTCAAGTTGGTATGAACTCAATTCTAAAACCAAGATATCATCTGGATCAACAGTTAATATCTCGCGCGTTAATGGCATCCCAACATTTCCTAAAGCATGTGCTTTTTTACCGCATTGATTTAGAATATGCGTAATTAGAAGAGTGACGGTTGTTTTGCCATTGGTTCCTGTAATACCCACGATACGATTTGAGATATCCCGACATCCCAATTCAATTTCTCCTAACACTTCTTTTCCATCTAGAAGTGCTCGTGCATAGATAGGATGCGTTGGGGGGATTCCTGGCGACATAATAATGTGATCAAACGCATCTAAGGATAACTGTGGATCATCAACTTGAACAGTAAGTCCATCCTTTATAAGAGAAATAATTTCAGGATTTTCTAATAATTGGGTTGCATTACGATCCACGCCATAAACAATTGCACCTTTTTTCAGCAAAAAAAATGCCGCTGCACGTCCACTAGCTCCCAAGCCTACAACCAAAGTCTTTTTTCCTGAATAGTTTGTTTTTTGCATCTCGCAATCCTACTGAAACTTTATTGATGCAATGCCAATGATAGCTAAGAGTAATCCAACAATCCAAAAACGTATCACAACTTTCGTCTCAGGCCATCCCTTGTATTCAAAATGGTGATGTAATGGCGAGCATAAAAAAATTCTTTTTTTATTACGCAATTTGAAGCTAGCGACTTGTAAAATTACCGATAAGGCTTCTGCGACAAATATTCCTCCGACGATACCTAAAAGGAATTCTCTTTTTAATAGTACAGCTGCTACACCAATAATCCCACCCAAAGTCAACGATCCGGTATCTCCCATGAATACTTGTGCCGGGTGACCATTATACCAAAGGAATCCTAAACAGGCTCCAATGAGTGCACATAGATAAATGGCGATTTCACCACTGCCTTCAATATAGAGGATATTTAGATAGCGGGCGATATCGACGTTATTCGATATGAATGCAATAAGCGCTAAACATCCTGCGACTAAAATAAGACATCCTGCCGCTAATCCATCCAGGCCGTCGGTAAGATTTGTGGCATTTGAAGCTCCAGTGACAACAAAAAAAATGAAAAATGCTGCCAGAATTAAAGACAAACCTGTAAAAGTGATCACAGGTTCTTTGAAAAATGGAATATATATACGCGAAGCATAGTCTCTCAGAGTGACAAGTGTTGGTGTTCCACTGGTTTCTATCGCTGTCTTTGCTTCATCTGCATCGTGCTTTACAACAATATTTTCTTTGATGACGGGAGGAGCAAACCATTCTCCATTCTGGAACGAATCATGAACGGCAGGAATTAAAAAGTATGTTGCAATCCCAGCTGAAAGTAAGAATTGAAAAAACAATTTTTTCTTTGCTGACATCCCTTTTGTATTTTTGTATTTCAATTTTAAGTAATCATCTCGTCCACCAATGAATCCAAGGAAGATGGTAGTGCAAAATAGCATCAATGTAAAAATACTCTTAAGATCCATCCAAAGAAGTAGAGATACCATCATGGAAAATAAAATAAGAATACCACCCATTGTAGGGGTATTTTGCTTTTTTTCGTGTAGCTTTCCTAATAATGGACATTCTTCCTTTCGTATCGATTGTCCAATTTTGAGTTCATAGAGCTTTCTTATAAAAAAAGGGCCTAAAAATATGCTCAATAACAGAGATGTTATCGCAGCTAATATCATGCGTGTCGAATAATAGGCAAATACTGTTGGTAGCTTTATTCCCCAAAAGTCTTTTAAGAAATCAATCAAAAAAAGGATCATTACATTTCTCGTGTTGTGTATACCGTGGGTGGTATAATTATTATACTTATTTTATAACTCTTCCAATACTTTCCAAAGTTCCTTAGATCTTGAACCTTTTAATAAGACGACATCATTCGGTTTTAATATAGTTTTCAAATGATCGACAAGATCGGCTCGTTTTGTAAAAATGCCTGTAGGCTTGCCCGCCTTTGAGAAAATATTGAAAATTGGCTGGCATTCGTCTCCAAGACAATATACTTGGTCAACCTGATCTAAAGCAAATTCCCCTACACGGCTATGACAATCATTCGAAAACTTGCCCAGTTCCATCATACTTCCAAGGACAGCGATTTTTTTTCCATTATTTGTAGGTGCTGGAAGGGTTTGAAGAGCAGCCTTTACAGACAATTCGGAAGCATTATAGGAATCGTTCAGGAAGGATATACCTTTATGATTTACTAACTGTAAACGTCTTTCGGGAAGCGCCAAACTAGGAATAACTGATGAGATCTCCTCCCACGAAACACCAAAATAACGAGCCACGGTAGCAGCAGCCAACAAATTATATAAGTTATGCTTTCCTGGAACTTTTAAAGAAGGTATTTTTGCATTTGAACTTTCCAATTTTATATGCACTTCATTTGGTATATTTGGATTTATATAATAGTCAGAATTGGCATTTTGAATTGAAAATGAGACCTTAGGACAAGCTTTAAATTTATGAACTAAATCACCATGATTAGGAATTTCGAATGGGATAACCCCAAAACGTGTTTGAGGGCTTGAGAAAATTTCAGATTTTGCTTTGGCAATATCCTCAAGAGAATCGAAATTACATGCATGAACTAACGCAACGTTGGTGATCAAAGCAACTTCTGGTGGTGCAATTTCCACTAATTGACTGATTTGCCCGTGATGGGTCATTCCCATTTCAAAAATGAGAATTTCTTCTTGCCCTGTGGTATGGTTAAGAATTGCTAGGGGCAGGCCGATTTGAGAGTTACTATTTCCTGGAGAGGCTGCAACCTTATATTTAACACTCAGTAATGCATTTAGAAAATCTTTTGTCGTTGTTTTTCCAATCGAACCTGTTACGGCTATAATGCGTACACGACGTTTTGCTAATGTTTCTTTTGCCAATTTTTGCAGTGCTTTTAAGGTGTCGTCTACAAAAATCAATGGTAGGTTATAATGTGGACCTATATAGTCTTTTGAAACGACCGCTGCGACGGCTCCACCTTTTGCAACATTCTCTAAGAACTGATGACCATCAGTTTTATCGCCTTTTAAAGCAAAAAATAGATTGCCATTTTTTATCAAACGACTATCTACGCATACCCCAGTGGGATTTATGGATGATGTTGTTGTAGTATTTAATATTTTGGCAATTTGTTGTAAGGTCATCAATTCCATATGTTGAAATCCATTAAACTATTAATTTGCCGATAGCTTAAAATGTCTGCTAATTTTTAACAATATGGAACACAATAATTTATAATACTTTTTTATTAGGATTTTTTTTCAAATTATTTTCTATATAGAGAGAGAATTGCAAAACTCAAAAAAAAGCAGACTTTTGAATGATTTTTAAAATAATTCTTTAGATTAGGTATTAATGTAAGATCTCGCATTTGAATCGCCCTAAAACGGGCTCTATTATTTTTTTTTATTACCCAGAGTTCCCTCTAGTCACTCTGGGCTTTGAACAGACGCTCTTCCGAGCTAACGAAGAGGATAAAGTTCAATAGAGAATACAGCCCAGAAATATAAATTTTTTTTTGTTAGCTCGTTAGAGCGTCTGTTCAAAGCCCAGAGTGACCAGAGGGAACTCTGGGTAAATAAAACAGAGAATAGAGCCCGTTTCAGGGCGATTCAAATACGTGGTATACACAAAATACTCATTAAATGGTGAATCACAAGTTATGACTCGCTCGCAAGATAATCATGTGTATTTAAGTCACTTATAATAATTAGTTTGCGATTTAGTCTAAATTAATATATACTGTTATTAACACGCATTAAAAATAAAACTATAAAAAATGAAGCAACCGAATTTTTTAGTGTCCTTGAAAAATGGTGACATGGTTTAATATAAGGAATCAGTCTAATTTTTGAGTTGTAAAAAAATCATTACATGTTTTGTTGGTTTATTGATCAAGGAGAATATATTATGAATGATAAGCCTTTTAACTGGATTCCAGGTCTTTTTCTTATTTCCTATCAAGTTCTGCTATTACTAGCTCTTCCATTCTATTTCTATTATGCCACTCCGAGTTGGGGCATGATGGCAATATCCTTTGTGTTGTTATATATAACCGGTTTAAGTATAACCGCAGGTTATCATCGTCTTTATGCCCACAGAAGCTATCGCACCACGCAATGGGTTGAAGCGATTATTCTTTATTTTGGTTCCATGGCAGTACAAGGAAGCGCTTTACGCTGGGCTTTCGATCATCGTTTACACCATGCTCACGTTGACACCGACAATGATCCATACAGCATAAAAAAAGGATTCTGGTATGCGCACTTCCTATGGTTACTTGAAAAGCCACGCACAATAGAAGAAAAAGTTGTTTCAGATTTAACTAGAAATAAACTTGTCCAATTTCAACATAAACATAGAAAAAAATTGATGCTTTTTACCAATCTATTTTCTGTTTCTATCGTTGGCTTGATCTTTAATGATTTCATCGGAGCATTCTTTTTAGCAGGTTTATTTCGCATATTTTGCCTCCATCATTTCACATGGTTTATTAATTCCTTAGCTCACACATGGGGCGATAAACCTTTTTGCCAGGAGCAATCAGCAGTTAACAATTATGTGATTGCTTTTCTAACTTTTGGTGAGGGTTACCATAATTACCACCACACTTTTGCTCAAGATTATCGAAATGGAATTCGTTGGTACCATTTTGATCCAACCAAATGGCTCATTTGGACTCTCCACAAAACAGGTTTGGCTTATAATCTTAAGCGTATGGATGCCTACACAATAAAAAAGCGCCTTGTTCTAGAACGAAAAAATCTACTTTTAGAAAAACTTTGCCAACTTTGGTATGTTAAAAAAGATGAGTTAGAACAAAAAGTAAACGAGATATCAGAAAGTTTGGTAACAAAGATTGCAAAAGCAAATGAGTTAATGGAACAGTATAAAGTCATTTGTCAGGAATGCACTGAAAAAGATTTGATATTAGAAATCCGCAAAGAGCTTAATTCTTTGAAAAAAAGTATTAAAGAGGATTGGCGTCTTTGGGTGAAACTTTCTCGTAATATCTTGCGCTTGAAACCTTTGGAAGTATAATTCCACTAATGAAGGCAAGCCTCTTTGGAGTGCGTGTCGCTTGAGGCTAAGAAAAAATTGATTTAAATCTAGAATTCACTTCGTTAGCTCGGTAGAGCGTCTGTTCAAAGCCCGGAGTGACGTAAGGAACTCCGGGAAAAATAAAAAAAGAATTAGAG
>JACDES010000099.1 GCA_013816265.1 Parachlamydiaceae bacterium
ACTAACGCAATTATTGAACTGCATCCGCAGTTCTATTTTTCTATACATTAAACCAGGGGTTGCTTTGCCCTTTCAGGGCTGCATTACCCCTGGCTACCTAAATTAAACTGCATCCGCAGTTATTAAAACCTTCATCGCCAAGATCTATCTTTATCCACAATTTTTTACACTAAAACTTATTCTGATTTGTCAACATGTCTAGGTTTGACGCTTACCTACAAAGGGGTTCGCCTTCATTAATTGAATCCAACCTAAAGATGCCGTTTACTTGGACTATTTCATATTTTTTTATAATAGCGATAATAGCGTTTGCTAATTTTTACTTTTTTTGATATTCTATTTCTTTAATTAATTATCTTTCACATTTACTAACTTATTATTTAGTTGCCGATTTTTAAGCATTAGGCCAAACTAAGTAATTTGAAATAATCATAAAAAGGAAAAAAATGAGCTCTTCTACCCAACGAATTGACGAAAACACTAGATCATTAAACTACCAAGATACTAATCCTACTCTTGTCACACAGAATGGTCGTAAATTTATAAAAATTATAGTGACAAAACAGCATGGATTGGGATGGCAAGTTCTTCAAGGCGTAAAAGCGCTAGCACTCACAATTGCAACATTGGTTATAGGAGCTTTTTTTATCCCCTATATAAGAGAATCATGGGCTCAAGCTTGGACAGGGACTGAACGAATCCCCAAATTACGTGAATTTACACAAACAGATCAAAATGTCAACAGCGCCTTTCAAACTGTGAACGTGCCAAGCTCGCAACAATCCACATCCTCAAAAAACCAAGCAAAAAAAATCATAAAAACAAAAGTTGATTTTTCTAATGAGACATACCCCATCTCAAAAGAAAATATTTCCGATTTATTTGAACAAAATCCACCAATTGAAAAAATATTAATGATTCAACCCGATAATTTAGGCCCTGTGACAAAGCCAAAATTAATAAATGAAATGGGTGCTAAATTGAATTGGATCGATACATTACGTTATATCATTCATCAAAAACATACCGAGCAATCCGCTGTAGAATTCGTCTTTGATAAAGATATGAATGAACGTGATGACATCAACTATAAGGTTTTTTACTATTTGACACCCGACGAAAGCTCAAAATTTTTCAATTCCATCAATTCAAATAATAAAAGGTTTGCAAGATTTCTATTAGCAAGCATGAGATCGCCGAAAGCGACTGAAGTTAATGCCAATAATGAAATTTTAAAAGCCAATTTTTTTGCAATTCTTGCTGGATTAGATGGTCAAAATCTGCTTGAATTGTTACCCCTCATTAGATCCTCGATGAAACATCAATTAGATATATCCGTCCTTAGAGTTTTACCGCTATATCAAATTAAAGATATGATTTTGAAAGCGACTGATAAAGATGTTTCTTTCTTAGTAGATTTCCTAAAATACTTCAATATTCCTGCACAGCTAGATGAAATGAATATCCCCCAAGATGCACGCAAAGAACTCATCGATCTTTTACAAAATACGATTATTAAAAAGGCGACCGAAACTGAATCTTTATTCAAATTTTTCGAGAATTTGCATAAGGGGCCATACGATGTTAATATGATACACAATCTTTTTTTTAAAATAGTACAGTTAAAGGGAAATGATGGAACACTGTTAGGTAAGATTTATTACCTTTGTGATAAACCATGTCGAAAAATACTATTAGAAAAATTTGACCTACCACAATATAAATTACTGAGCCAACATCTCGCTGGATTTAAAGAACTTTCTCAAACATATGCAGCAATAGAATTATATACTCTTTTAGAAGAAATACCTTTGGAAGCTCGCTTAAAAATAATAGCAGAATTAGATGATGACTATGTAAAAGAAGCTTGGAAAACAATTGTGAAATGGCCGCCAAGTGTAGACGATATCACAAAACTGAAAACTGCGATTCCTATCAATCAAATTCTTTTAATGTTTAATCAGCCTAATTCTACGGAAAAAGAAAATCTGTTTTTAAGTATTTGTGAGCGCATTCTTGACAATGAATATGACGAACATAATTTTGTAAAAAATTTAGTTAAAGTTTGTACTAATTCACAATTAGATTTTATTAGGCAAACTTTTAGTAAAAAACCCCCAGTCAAAGGGACAATTATGTATAAAATGTCAATGGAAGTATTTAGAACTAAGGCGAGTAGGCCAAATCAGCTGAGTTAAAGGCATTTTGGAAAAATCGTAGAAAATTTGATGGCGGCTTTGTCCGCTTTTTACCTTAATATCCATACAGAAGAAAAATTTAAACGGGTATTCCATTCTATTTTTAATGATACGACAGTTATTACTCCCGTTGAAAGGTATCAATTAGCTAGAATATTAATCGTTGGGGGAGGCGCTCCTGAAGGAATTCATTATAAAACCCCAATCGCTATCGATGCTATTAAGAAAATTATTATATCAGTAAAAAAAGAATCCTTAGTCAATTTAGATATTTCTCAATTAAATTTATTTTCCCCTACTGAATTAATTCTGAATAACTTAGAGAACAATCCTTTAGAATTAGCGAAAAATTCCTTAGTAATCGATGGGATGGATTAAATTCTATTCTATATCTTAGTGATTTATACCTTCCACCGACAGGCGATGTAGTCACTAATATTCCTCTCTACAACCAATTTTTATAATCTATGTGTTTTTTGTTCTGCATTTGTTTTTTATAATTATTTTTTTATTTGATTTAATTAAATAAATTAAAAATAAATTAAAAATAAATTAAAAATAAATTAATTAATTTACAAACATTGTAATTAATCATTATAATGGTAATACAACAAAAATAGACAAGGAATCATTTAACAAGCAAATGGCATGCAAAATGAATAAATAAAACTTACAAGACTTTCATTCCTGTCCTTCGAACAAAAATTCAGGGGGTTTGTATGAGTACTGTTGGTAATAGACCAGAAGATCTTCAAACATCGAATGCAGTACCCGGACAAGCGGCAATCTCCCAAGAACACCCTTCCATAGAAGACATCATTACATTTGTATCTTCTCCCATCGTCGTAACAAAGAATAAAGAACAAACTAAAGCCGATTTACAAAAATTCAAACAGCATGAAATAGAAAAAATGAATGATTGTATGAGAAGATTAACTGAAGTTTCGCGTTCTTCAGGTTGGGATAAAACCAAAAATAGAACTCTGCTTGGATTACTAGGACTAGCTATTGGTGCGGGTAACTATCATTCAATAACTGGTATAGTAAAATCACATGGGCATGATGAAGAAGGAATGATGATGATGATAACCATGTTAACCATGTTTACTTTATTCTCCGTTCTTTTTTTAGCCACCAACAAAGAAGTTCAAAATACCAAAGATTCTCTTTTGAAAATAAATAAGACTCCGCCAGGTATTGGGATGTTAAAAGGGCAGTTAGAAACCTATGTAAGAAGATATGGCTTGCCAAGTGGATCTCGATTAGCTGAGGTATTAGACAATAATGGAAAAATCACACTAAAAATGGCTGATTTGGAAAATGAAAAATTACGAATCGCTACCTTTTTTGACGGATTAATCAATGATGAAAATCTGTTGCATGATATGACAAGGACCTCTGAGGGTCAAATTTTATTGGAGGTTCTCAAGCCTGCTGCCCTTGATTTGAAAACAATCAAACAAACCGTAACAGAAACCGCCGTTGCTCAAGATACAGCCACAGAATTAAATGAGCGCTTAAAAAAAGAAGAAGGCCACGAACACATGCCTTACGGTGTAGCAAGCCTCATGCTCGACTTTTTAGCCGAAGTTCCGCCGGATTAATTCATCTCGCAGCAATTATTTTTTCACTATGGAAAACTTTCTATTCAAAGCCTAGCCGGAGTAACCTTAAAGTAATTCTTGAAAAAAATTAAAAAATTTCAGGTGGTTTATATGAGTACGATAGGTAATTCTCCAGAAGAACTTCAAGTGGTAAGAATCTTACCTGGTCTAGAAGCTACACCTTCTGCAAGCCCTTCCATAGATAATATTATAACTTTTGTTTCTTCATCTATTGTAGTAACAAAAAATAAAGAGCAAACCAAAGCTGATTTACAAAAATTCAAACAGCATGAAATCGCAAAAATGAATGATTGCATTAGAAGATTAACCAATGTTTCGCAATCTATTGGTTGGGATACAAACAAAGAAAAATCACTCAAACTTCTCACAATGACTATTGGAGCGGGTTTGATATACCAAATTTATATGAATTTTGACCACAGTGATATGTCTCTTTATTTGATCTTATTTACCCTTGTTTCCCTCAGTGTTGTTTGTTTATCATTTAAAATCGAAAAAAATCCAGCTGGAATTGGGATGTTAAAAGGACAGCTGGAAAGTTATGTAAAAAGATATGGATTACCTAAAAAATCCAGATTAAAAACAATTTTAGATCAAAATGGGAAAATTAAACTCAAAAAGTCTGAGCTAGAAAAGGAAAAAAGACGAATTTCGAATTTTTTTGAAGGATTAATCAATGATGAAAATCTTTTGCATGATTTGACAAGGACTTCTGAAGGTCAAATTTTATTAGAGGTTCTAAAACCTGCTGCTCTTAATTTAAGCAAAATTAGGCAAAGTGTAAAAGAAACAGCTGTTGCTCAAGATACAGCTACAGAATTAAATGAGCGACTAAAAAGAGAAGAAGTCCATGAACGCTTGCCTTACGGTGTAGCGAGCCTCATGCTTGACTATTTAGCCGAAGTGCCTCCTGATTAACATGCCCCACAGTAATTCTTAATATTTGATGTCTAAAGCTCAACGCAGAGGCTGTGAGACAGGGAGGAGCAGAGAGGTTACCACGAGTTAAATTAGGTTAGATAAAAGCTTAAACGCCCCCTTGTTAGATCGGAGTGGGTCTGTTCAAAGTCCAATGCTGTAAAATGAAAACATTTTTTTATCCCAAAGGGATTAGGTAATTAGCCCAGGTCAGCTTTGCTGCCCTGGGTATAGTATGAATAAAAATGACTTGCCGCGGCAGCGGCAAAGGATCTAGCGACCTCAATCATACCACCCTTTGAGGACTCAATTATTAAGCAGCGTTTACTTCAACAGTTTTTGGTTTATCTTTTTTTTTGAAAACATGATTTTTCACCCAATATGGCAATTCCATACAAGTAAAAAAATGTAGTATTGATATAAAACTAGAGTAGATAGGTGTTGATTTTCAATCAAGCATAATGGCTTCTTTTAAAGCCTTATAAGGGTGATGATTTAGAGCGCTAAATCCTTTGCCGCTACCACGGCAAGTCATTATTATTCATATTACACCCACCCAGGGCAGCAAAGCTGACCTGGGCTAATTACCTAATCCCTATGGGGATTTATGAAAGAATGATAACATTTTTTTATCCCAAAGGGATTAGGGTAACGAGCCCAGGTCAGCTTTGCTGCCCTGGGAAAATAAATTAATTTAACTCATATAACCTCTCTGCGACTCCCTGTCTCCCCGTCTCTGCGTTAAGCTTTAGACCTCATTTATTGTAACTTTGATTATATACAGAAATAACTTTATTCATCATGTATTGTAATTTTTTCCACTTGCTTTAGCACCTACATTTATCTCTATATTGTTTTTAGTTACTTATGGGTAAAAGCACGGGCACGGGCATGTAGACGGGGGAACCGGGAAATTCTAACCCGCACCAAAGAATGAACTCACATACTTAGCGACAAATATATACATAAGCGTCGATAGAACATCGTTAAATGCTGTTACAATAGGTCCAGATGCCACAGCCGGGTCAATCCGAAAACGAGCAAAGAAAAATGGTGAAAGAGTTCCCAGCAATGTAGCCATAATGCAAGCACCAAATAAACCTGCACTTACAATAATACCTAATACAATGGGCTCAGAACCAAGATAGTGAATATCAAATCGATTTAACAAATAAACAAAAGCTCCGCAAACTAATCCAAAAACAACACCAATCAATGTTCCAATACTGAGTTCTCCAAGTACTGCCTCTCTTCTTGATCCAAGTGAAATCTCCCCTGTCGACATCCCCCGAACCAACATCGTACTACACTGAATACCCACATTTCCAGACATCCCAGCTATTAATGGAACAAACAATGCTACAAAGGTAAACCACTCACGTTCTTTAAAATACGATAATGCCGTTGCTGTCACAAGCCCGGCACAAAGGGTGACGATCAACCAAGGAGCACGCCAAAAGAAACGCTTCAATATGGGTTCATGTTCACTAATATCTTCTGCAGTACCCGCAATACTCGCAATTGTTTCATCGGCAATATCTTCCATTGCTTCTACAATTCTTTCATAAGTTATCACACCCACAAGACGATTATCTTCATCTACGACAGGAAGCTCGGGGATTTTGTATCTTTCCACAAGATCGACAACTTCATCTCTTGAATCGTCCGGATGTACTTGATGCAAAATAGGGCGCATGACTTGTCGAATAGGGACATAATGTGGGTTGACAATAAGATTTCGGGCAGGAACATACCCTACAAGTTGTTCAAGATCATTAAGAACAAAAATACTTCTTGTTAACTCTATCCCTGGATTATCACGAATTGTTGTTGCCACTTCACCTACAATGATATTCATATGAAATGCAAAAAACTCATTCGTCATCAAACGTCCGGCGCTATGACGGTCATGCTTATAAACTTCGCGAATCCGAGCCGCTTTTTTAGGCTCCAGAATTTCTAAAACCCTTTTCATACGTCTATCAGACATATCATCAAGAAGCCAAGCTGCTTCGTCAGGGGGCATATGTTCTAAAAGATTCTTTATTTCAAAATCATCAATTTGAGAAAAAATAGCTCTTCGTGTGCTACTTTCAGTATTAATGATAAAGATGATTTTTGCATTGCGATCAGGCAAATTATCGTAGACAATCACACGAGCAGAAGGAGGAAGACGAGTAACCGCATAAGCCAAATCGATTGGATCGTGTTCACTTGCAATCTTGGCAACATCGTGGAATAAGACTTGCGAAGTCTGCTTATGAAAGGCTTGTTCCAGTTTTTCGTTCAAGACGTCATCAAGATTGCTCGTTCTTGAATCCATCAAATTACCAGATCCAATTACATCAATAGGTTCTTCTTGCTCATCTTTTGTCACTTTTTTTCCTCTTTTGAAGATCTATACAGAGGTTAACAAAGAGCATGGCAATACCTCAAGGAAAAAAATAATTTAAAAATTATCTTCCGTGTGGACTTTTTAAAGTTGATTTTTTAAAAACAAACAGGTATAATCATTATGTTAGTTATAAATTTGTTCTAAACAAAAAACCAAAACTATAAAGTTACTTATGTACAAACCTCAAAAAATTCGCAATATTGCCATTATAGCCCACATTGACCATGGCAAAACTACTTTATTAGATGCTCTATTAAAGGAATCGCATGTCTTTAGAGACAATCAGCTAATCAGAGAACGTGTCATGGATTCCTACGATCAGGAACAAGAGCGCGGTATTACAATTTTTGCCAAGCATACATCGGTATATTTTGATGATTTCAAAATTAATATCATTGATACTCCTGGACATGCCGACTTCTCTGGTGAAGTAGAAAGAATTCTCGGGATGGTTGATACGGTACTGTTATTAGTTGATGCTCAAGAAGGACCAATGCCTCAAACACGCTTTGTTCTTTCCAAATCATTAAAGATGGGTATAAAACCTATCGTAATCCTAAATAAAATTGACCGCCCTCATGCAAATCCAGACCGCGTCTTGAATGAAACTTTCGATCTATTTACAGAACTCGGAGCATCGGATGCTCAATTAGACTTCAAATACTGTTATGCTTCTGGATTATCTCGTTTTGCAATACAAGAACTTAATGATGAACGCAAAAATATGCGTCCTCTTTTTGAACTAGTCACATCTTCTGTTACACCTCCATCCGGTGATTTAGAAAATCCATTTTTAATGCACGTATCAACAATTGCCTATGATGACTATGTGGGTCGTCAGGCTTGTGGACGTATCATGGAAGGATATGTAAAGAAAGGACAACAAGTTGTTCATATCGACGAACAAGGTCGTGAAACAAAAGGTAATATCACTAAAATTGAAGGTCACTTGGGTATCGAAAAAGTCGAAATGGAAGAGGCTGGGGTAGGAGATATTGTTATTTTATCTGGTTTCCCAGAAGTAACGATCGGTGATACTCTCTGCGATCCGAAAAAAATTATTCGACTCCCAAGAATTAAAATCGATGAACCTACAGTTTCTGTCGATTTAACGGTAAATAATAGCCCATTCGTCGGTAGAAGTGGTAAACATGTAACGATGAATAAAATCCGTGCACGTTTGGAAAAAGAGAAAAAAGCTAATATCTCATTAAGAATCGATGATGCTAGCGATCAAGATAAGATTACTGTTTCTGGTCGTGGCGAACTCCACCTATCAGTATTGATTGAAGCAATGCGTCGTGAAGGATATGAATTTAGCGTTTCTAAGCCACGCGTTATTACGAAAGATATTGACAGTGTCAAAAACGAACCTATAGAACGAGTTCATATTGAAGTCCCACAAGACTATTCTGGAACCGTTATCGAAGAATTATCAAGACGTCGCGGTGAAATGCAGCTTCTAGATACCGATGAAAATAATATTACTAAAATGGAGTTCCTCATTCCTACGCGTGGATTGATGGGTTATCGAAACGAATTCCTAACAGCAACTCGTGGTTTGGGAATTCTAACATCGATCTTTGAAAATTTTTCTCCGTGGAAAGGTCTCATACCTGGTCGTACACGTGGTGTATTGATTTCTAATGGACCTGGTAAAACGAGTGGTTATTCATGCTTCAACTTACAAGATCGCGGTGTATTATTCTGTGGTCCTGGAGATGAAGTTTACGAAGGGATGGTTGTTGGCGAACACAATCGTGATAATGACTTAATGGTCAATATTACGAAAGGTAAGCAATTAACAAACGTTCGTGCTTCTGGAAGTGATGAAAATATCATATTGATACCTCCTCGTAAGTTTACACTGGAACAAGCGATTGATTACATTCAAGATGATGAACTCATTGAAGTGACTCCTGAATTCATTCGTATGCGTAAGCGTTACTTAACTGAGATGGAACGTAAACGCCCTGGTATGAAAGTTAGTTAATACAAATATCATAGGGGCTCTCATAGGCCCCTATGGTACTTTAAATAAAATAAAACAGCTTTTCCTTTTCAGCCTGTTCAATAAGCTTAGAAATATCACGACTAATTCTTCCTTTTAAAGAATAAGTCAAATCACACAAGCTAGAGCCCTCTTTAAATTTTATTGGAATAATAATTTTATCTTGAATATTCGTTGTAATATTACCATTTATTATTGTAGCAATAATTCTAAATGGTTTTAAGATCTTATCCTCGACAAACCAATTTAAGTTCCTCATTCTATCACGAATTTCTTCTTCAACATTATAACTTAAAGTAGACTTGAAAGAATAATTATTGATTTTAGTTACAGAAACCTCAATTTTAATCGTAACTTTTTCGTTTCCTTGATACTCGGGAAGATGTGTATAACTTGTTGGATCAACATAAAGAAAACCCGACAGGTCTTGCAATTTAATATCTGCTGCAGCTAACTTTTCCGTAGCCCAAGAGATACAATTATTTGTTCTTTCTTTTGCAAAACGCCATTTTTTTCCTAAAATATTAAATCCAGTTGAAGCAACATTTTTATCGATCTCGCATTCAATGCAAAACAACATAGACTCGATTTTATGTTTATCTCTTAACCAGGTTCGTGTCCTGGTATTAATGTTTTCCGCATAATTTGGATTGACTTTATCAAAACGTGTACATCCCTTGCCAATCTCTCCTCCCTTAAGCCAATCAGCCCTTTTCATAAAATATCCATCTTTATCAATGCCTTCGATAATAAGTACCGCGTGACCTTTCGAGTTCATTATATGATTAATTGATTTCTCCAAATTATTCGAGTTTTTAATAGATTTAATTAAGTCAGTCGAATTATCCACCCCCCCAATCACAGCCAAAGTGATACACCAATGATCTTTGTCAATTTCTGTCCACTTATCTACCTTGCTGATTACTTTAACGGCTTCTTTTTTTTTACTTTGTAATATAATATCGCCTTTCAAAGGACTTACCTTTATCACATTACAACCTATTAAAAATTCAAGTTGTTGCTGAATCGAAAGGTCTCTATTTAAATCAATTGGATAATATCGATCTGGCGAGGTGTTTAACTTTCGCAAAAATAATTGATCTTTTATCTGCAATATTTCTTCATCTCCAATTTTGTGAAAAATTGGATCGCTGCCCTCTTTCACTAAGGTTTTAAGAAGATATGCATTGTTATTGCTATTTAGCTTTTTTAATGAAATTATTAAAGAAGATGTTTTAGTAGACCTATAAATATGTTCTTTGGGAGACACAATTTCCTTTTCATCTAACCGTATATCTTCTTTTAACATTAAAAGTTGTTCATCGACGGGTATATTTTTGGAAAAATTGCAGAGAAAAGTAGTTCTCGTGTTTGATTGTTTATTTAAAACTTCCCAATATAGCTCATTTTTAAGGCTAAAGAGAGAAATGATATAATTATTTGAGTATAGCCATATCTTACAAAACTTTGCATCAGGATTTTTTTCTATAAAGGGCAAAATTTTTAAGTAAATAGATGTAACTCGAGATGTGTCTTCTGTTATACCCACCTTTTCAATATTACATTTTTTTATATAATTAATTTGCTTCTGTAAAGGATAGTGCTTAACTCTCAAGAGGGTGTAGGATAGCCAATTGCTATCTGTAAAACATTTATTAAACTCACATGGAAATTCCGTTGCTTGGCCTGTTTCTTTATCAAAAACTTTCCAAATCAAATTTCTTTTTTGTTGCCATAGTGAAATTTCATAATTTGTATTATTAACTCCATTCAATTCCCACGACTTTATTTGAATTTTTGCAACAGCTGAGGTTTTTTTAGAAAAAACTGTATTGTAACAATAGCTCCCTATGGAACATAAATTGCTAGTAAGAGCTTGACAAGGCCTCATAAATCATCTCCAATAAAATAAATTCTTTCGTTGATTTTACTTATCTGTCTCATAAGGTCGAAAACCATCTACTCCAACGCTCATTATGACATCGATATAAAAATGGATTTCTTCAAGTGTGTTTAAAATTAAATTCTTTCTAACATCTATTACTTCTTTCATGGCTATCATTTCTTTCATTGCTTTCATTGTCTTATAAAAGCACGCATTTTTATCCAATGCAGATTTAAAAATTTCCGAAACCAAAGGTGTCGGAATATCTTTACTATTATTTCCATTTATTTGTATATCGAGAATTCCTTTCTCAGCAAATGTGGCGAGAGCTTTAATCATGTTTAGAAAGGTAACCTCGGCTTCAATAATGCAGGGAGGGGTATTAAAAATAGATTTCGGTTTTTCATCATTATCCATTATACGAATGGAACAAAATGTAGCCAGTTTTAGAGAACCTAAACCTAATTTTGCTCGATTGAAATCTTTCTGAGTTTTATCGCTGTCTGTTTTAATATAGTCTGCAAAGGCCCGTAAAAATGCCAGGAGAGCCATACTTTGGAATTCATTCATTTCATCTTCTTTTATTTCGTTAACCATCAATTTAAAATGTTGATTTAAAAATATTGAAATATCACAAGCCCGATGTAGTCTTTGATCATAATCAAAAATTTGATACGTATAAAAACTTTTTTTTGTTTTTGAAATCAAACAAAGATCATATACCTCTTCATTAAAATCAAAATTTTGGTTCATATCTTTCAATTCAATCATTAATTTTTTTGCGAAACCGATATGATAGGGTGTTTTCGTAATTCTATCAGGTAAAGTCTTAGGTTCTTTAATTATACTTGATTTTAGGACAGCAATTTTTTTTTCAACTTTTCCAAAAAATGCGGCCTCCATACTATGGAAAACTCTGATTTCTTTAATTATTATTGCAAAACCAAATGTTATTGTAATAAAAAAAAGTGCCTTAATACCTTCGTAAACTCTTCCCATTACACCATATACATAGGTTTTTTGAATTAATTCATACTTCCGACCATTGTATTCAATATCTTTAAGATATGTAGAGGAGTTTGTAACCTCATTGCTTACGATAAAATCTATTCTCATGGAACCTTAAAATTAAATTTGCCAATTATTAAAAACTATAAGATTCATTAGTCGCTCTTGTTTGGAGTAAATTCAATTAATGAAGGCTTTTGGAGGTTAGCGTCAATTCTAGACATGTAGACAAATATGGCGCTTCATAACAAAGCGAAAGAGGGCTTTCGCACTCCAAACGCTACGAGTAGCTTTGGAAATCTGCAGCATAAATATTTCTTAAATCTACGCAAAGCGTTTGGAGTGCGAAAGTCCTCTTTCGCTTTGTTATGAAGCGCCATATTTGTCTACATGCCTAGATTTGACGCTTACCTTTGGAGTGCGCGTGAGTTGCAGGTGTATTAACTTAGTCTCAAACGGTGAGATAAAGGTCTAACAATCTTTATCAAAACCTACCTATGCGGGTCCGTACCGGTATAGAAGTAATTACTCGAACTC
>JACDES010000100.1 GCA_013816265.1 Parachlamydiaceae bacterium
GTCCCAGGCCTCCGCTTCGCTGCGACCTGGGCTATTTCATGCCGGCCCTTCAGGCCTAACGCAAGGAACTTTTCTTAAGTGAATGTGGGTAAAAGTGTGGGAAAGGAAAAAGGCTATTCGCCAATTTTTTCCCTTATTTTGACAGCATCCCATTTAACCCTAGCGAGACTTCTTTGTGTCTTTATGCCTTTGTGTTGAATCTATTTGCAGCTTTAAATGAAGTCAAATATGAGGATTTATTCGCTTTTAAACTGCCGTGCCAATTTATCTAAGGACATATTTATCTCTTCGGTTTGAATAGCATCTTGCTGTTCTGCTGTAGTTTTGGGAATACAATGGATGGTTCTCATCTTTCCTGAGGAGACTTCTGTATTTAACGTCCCTAAACGATCTAAAAAATTCCAATCTAAAAATGGTAAACAACAACCCAATAGACCCAATGCAAAAGTTCCAATAAGCTTAAGTAGGCAAACGAATCGTTCACTTTGACTAAGATCCCTTTCTGTAAACCCTACTTTTTTATATAAACGCCCTTGATGAGTAACTGTGGCGCTATAATTCGCTGTTGTATAAGCAAATGAAAAATTTGATGGTTTGATATGCTCATTCGCTGTACTTTGTTCTTCAAATGTAAATCGCATACAATTCTTTTTTTTTAATGTTTATTACAAATTATACATGTTTTGATAAGATAACTCAACAAATACTTAATATTCTTGTTACAAAAGGACATCTTTCACAACTAGCTTCATAATGAGTTTATAAAATTCAACACAAAGGCACAAAGAGTAAAGAGCTCTCACATCTAAAATTAGCGAGACTTCTTTGTGTCTTTGTGCCTTTGTGTTAAATCTATTTGCAGCTCTAAATGAAGTCAAATATGAGGATTTATTCGCTTTTATGCTCCCGAGCCCAATCAGCTAAGAACTCTTCTACCACTTCATTTTCAAGAGCCTCTTCCTGTTCTGCAGTAGTTTTAGGAATACAATGGATGATTCTCATCTTTCCCGAAGAGACTTCTTTACGTAACGTACTGAAACTTTCTGAAAAATTATAAGTTAAAAATGGTAGACAACAACCTAATAGACCCAATACAAAAGTTCCAATAAGTTTAAGTAGACAAACGAATCGCTCACTTTGACTAAGATCTCTTTCAGACATCCCTACCTTTTTATATAGACGCCCTTGATGAGTAACGATGTCCCAAGGTATCTTTGGTTCATGTGCAAATGAAAAAAATGATGATCTGAGATCCTCATTCGCTGTACTTTGTTCCTCAAATGTAAACCGCATAAAATCCTTTTTTTTTATATTTATTACAAATAATAACAATTTTTATAAATTAATTCAACAAATAGTTAATACTCTTTTAACAAAGGGACATCCTTCGCAACTAGCTTCATAATGAATACAAAAATCTTTATGCAACTGATAAGCACCTTGTTCCATTTGAGAGGTATTGATCAAATCACCTTTAACTGTTTCTCCAAAAAATCGATGGATCAAATATCTGCTCTTGCTATTTCTTGATGCCCTAAAACTATGATATAATACATTAAATGCCTTTAATATATTAACATCTCCTAATTCTTTAATTTCAGCGTAAAGCATCGGTAAAACAGTGTTCACTATCATTTCAGATTTCAAATCATCACCAAGTAACGACAAATATTTCTCTTTTGGAAGTGTTTCAAAAGTATAACGATGATTCCAATAGGAATCTTCATATGATGGTATAATATCAATAATAGCTTGCCGTAACTCTGTAGTAGCTTTTTTGTCGACAAGGAGTTTAGGCGCAGAAAGATTCCATAAACATAAAATATTAGACCATAAATGATCAATTTGAGGATCTTGCAATAGTTTTGTCAAATAGGCCAAGCGTCTGACAGGATGGTTGTAAGGCCTGGTATGATCAAGGCGAAGTTGACTTTGGTGAGTCACTTGATATTTTTTTGCTTCCCACAGAAGTTTCAACTCTTGGTAATAGCTAGATCCTAGCCAATTTTCAGTTGCTTTTTCCTCAAAAAAACCACAACACCCCAATGCTATTGAAAAAAGTTCCTCTAAAGGTAAATCTCGAATTGAAAGAAGGTATAAAAACAATTCTGAAAAAGCTTCTGTATTATGTTTATAACCTAACGCCATCGCAATTCCACCAGCTAACTGACTGGAAATTTCCCCAAATCTACTTTGAAGATACATTTTTTTTTGTTCCAAACGCCAATAAGAAGCCGATGTGAAAAATTCAATTATCTTTTTTTCTGGAAGAGATTTAAAAAGCTCATGGGCACATCGTCCTGATCCAACAAACTTTTTATACGGATAAAGATCGAGATCAATCCAATGAATCAAGCGGGTGGCGGGCACTGTTAAAGCGCTTTCTAAATATGTTGTAAAAGAGATAGAACCATTTTTTTTTACAATAGGTTTTTTAACTTTTGGTAGCCAAAAGGACAAATGAAGGATCACATTATCGTATCGTTCATCATTATGATGACCATGCTGATACCATCCTTCCTCATGGAGATGGATTTCGACATCTCCGCGAAACTCTTTATTTCCGATACGAATATGTGCCTTTAAGAAATCGGGACCGGCTTCAGCATTCCATAAACCTGGAGATATGACATGAATGTGCTCTCCTTCAGAAGTAATTAAATTTTTAAAGTACTTCTGTTCTAACCAAACAGCTTGAATATGTCGCTCCGTTAATAAATTGTAGGAATCATTTTTTTGTTCGCTACATATCGAAAGAGGAGAGATAATGGATGGATATAAAGGGAGCATAAGAAAACCTATTCAATTAATTAATTTATTCGATGCATCGTCCAATGCAAAAAAAACAAATTCAGGTTATTATAGATTTAAATAAATTTATATCATTTTTATTTTTCCTTTCTTTGAAATAAATGATCTCTTATAATACTCGTTTTAATACCCCATTTTATACATCAAAATATTTGTGTGGTGTTAAACCTTAAAGTTATTAAATGCGGCCATGGCGGAATTGGTAGACGCGCTAGATTCAGGTTCTAGTCGGGGCAACTCGGTGGATGTTCGAGTCATCTTGACCGCAATAGATTAACGATTTCCTATCCCTTAATTTTTGGATAAAGATAAATATGTTCAAATACAACATTAAAAATATTCGCAACTTTTCCATCATCGCACACATCGATCATGGCAAATCAACCATCGCAGATCGCTTGCTGGAATTGACCCATACGGTTGAAGCGCGTGATATGCAAGAGCAATTGCTCGATGACATGGATTTGGAACGTGAGCGTGGTATTACCATCAAAGCACATCCTGTAACGATGTATTATCAAGCAGATAATGGAGAAATCTACCAAATCAATCTTATCGACACTCCAGGTCACGTCGATTTTACATACGAAGTTTCTCGATCCCTAGCTGCTTGTGAAGGAGCGTTGCTTGTCGTCGATGCAGGTCAAGGGGTACAAGCGCAAAGTTTAGCCAACGTCCATTTGGCTTTAGAGCGTAATTTAGAAATTGTTCCGGTTATCAATAAAATTGACCTTCCTCACGCTGATGTCGAGGGTGTGAGAAAACAAATCGAAGAAGTGATCGGTCTCGATGCCTCAAACGCTGTTTGTTGTTCTGCAAAATCGGGAATTGGAATAGATGAAATTTTAGAAAGAATTTTGACCGAAATTCCCCATCCAAAACAGCCTGAAGATGACATATTAAGAGCCTTGATATTCGACTCTCACTATGATAATTATCGAGGAGTGATGGTATATATCCGCGTTATCAGCGGAGAGATAAAAAAAGGTTCGATGATCAAGATGATGATCACGAATAAAAACTTTGAAGTTCTTGAAGTAGGAGTTTTTACCCCTAAAGAAAAGTCAGTAGAGATCTTGCGACCTGGTGAAGTGGGCTATATGATAGCTAATATCAAGATCACATCAGATGTAAAGATCGGTGATACAATCACGCTACAAAAGCAACCAGCTAAAGATCCATTGCCAGGATTTAAACTTATATCCCCGGTGGTATATGCGGGTATATATCCTATTGATGCAACGGATTTTGAAGGATTGCGTGACGCCCTCGTAAAACTACAATTAAATGACTCTGCCTTACATATCGAACAGGAAAGTAGCACAGCCCTCGGTTTTGGATTTAGATGCGGATTTCTTGGATTGCTTCACCTAGAAATCGTCTTTGAACGCATCCAAAGGGAATTTGATATCGATATTATATCTACAGCTCCTAGCGTTATATACAAATTTACATTGAATGATGGAACTACAAAACAAGTCGACAATCCCGCTCACTATCCTGATCCTACTTTTATCGATTTTGTGGAAGAACCATGGGTTAAATGCCATATCATGATCCCCTCCGAGTATCTAGGAGCGATTATGAATTTAGGTATGGATAAGCGTGGTATTTGCATTAAAACTGAAACGTTGGATTCAAGACGTCTTCTATTGACCTATCGATTGCCCCTCAATGAGATCATCACTGATTTTAACGACAAATTAAAATCAGCTACAAAAGGATATGGATCATTTGATTACGAGTTCGATAGTTACGAAAAAGGCGATATTATAAAACTCGAAATACGCGTTAACGAAGAACCAGTAGATGCATTTTCCTGCCTCGTGCACCGTACAAAAGCGGAATCAAAAGGACGTGCCATCTGTGCAAAGCTTGTTGAAGTTATTCCGATGCAACTTTTTAAGGTACCCATCCAAGCAGCCATTGGTGGAAAAATCGTGGCAAGAGAAACGATTAAAGCCATGACAAAGAACGTAACTGCAAAATGCTATGGTGGAGATATTTCTCGTAAACGCAAATTATGGGAAAAGCAGAAGAAAGGTAAAAAGCGTATGAAAGAGATCGGGAAAGTAAATATACCGCAAAGTGCCTTTATGGATGTGTTAAAGGCTGGGGAATAAATAAATTTTTGTTAAACGATAGTATGTGAGTCTTTGTATATGTCCATTAATATCATGAGCATGCCTATTCAGGAAAAAATGAGTCGGTTTCATCCAGCTTTACTCGCGCGTCTAAATAAAAACCGAATTCCTCATCATATTGCGATCATTCCTGATGGAAATCGTCGCTGGGCAAAAAAACGACTTACATCAGCACAAGAGGGTCATCGAGAAGGCGCTGATATCTTATTAGATACTGTAAAAGCAGCAATTGATCTCGGCATTAAAGTCATTACATTCTATTCATTTTCTACTGAAAACTGGAATCGACCTAGTGATGAGGTTGCAGCACTGATGTCTCTATTCACGAGTTATTTGTTGAATCAACGTGAAGAGATGATCCAAAATGGGATCAAACTTGAAACGATTGGTGATTTAGCAGGCTTACCATCTATTTTGAATAAAGTGTTAGAAGACTCTAAGAGTGCAACAATAAACTGTGACAAAATTAGATTGGTTCTTGCTTTGAATTATGGATCTCGTGACGAAATGTGCAGAGCTTTCAAAGCAATGTTAGACGATTGTGAAAATGATAAACTTCAAAAAGATGAGATCGATGAACAAACGATTTCTAGTTATTTAGATACAAAAGATTGGCAAGATCCTGAATTGCTTATCCGCACTAGCGGAGAGCTCCGCATCAGCAATTTCCTATTATGGCAAATATCCTATGCCGAGATCTATACCGCACCGGTATTGTGGCCTGACTTTTCATCTGATCACCTGCTTGAAGCACTATTAGATTACCAAGATCGAGATCGCCGTTGGGGAGGAGCCTAGGAATGTCTAAGCAATTAAAACAACGATTATTAATGGGAAGCTTAGCAACCATTATTACCTTATTATCTATTTATTATTCCTATATACCATGGTTCACACCCATTTTTGTTTTACTTAACGCAAGTTTCATTAGTTGTGCCTTATGGGAATATTACAGACTTGCAAAAAATAAGGGTGTTCAACCCTTGATGATACTTGGAGTCTTCTTCACAATCTGCTATGTCATTTCAATATATCTAGGACAGCAGTATCCAGTGTTGCATTTTCTTCCCCCACTTGTTCTCTTTACAACTCTTGTTGTCGCTTTTCTTGCTTTTTTCAATCAGCAAGCAGGCCCTGTAAATAATCTTGCCATCACTTTATTTGGAATCGCATATTTAACGATTCCCTTGAGCTTTGGTCTGAAAATTAATTATTTCCCCTTCCAAGATAATATTGAGGATGGGCGTTTATGGCTTGCATATGTGCTAGTAATTGCAAAAATGACAGATACTGGTGCTTACATATTTGGTAAATCTTTTGGTAAAACAAAATTAGTTCCGCACATCAGCCCCAAAAAAACTGTTGAAGGAGCTATTGGTGGACTAATCGCAGCTATGGCAGCGAGTGTATTTTTTTACCTCTATTTCGATCATCCACAAGCGTTGTCTCCATTAAAGATGACTTTATGGCAAAGTATATGGCTAAGCCTATTTATAAGCCTCTTTGCTCAATTCGGTGATTTAGCCGAATCTATTTTAAAAAGAGATGCTGGAGTTAAAGACAGTAGTGATTTACCCGGATTAGGCGGAATGCTCGATGTTGTCGATTCACTTGTATTTACTCTTCCTTTTATGTATTTTATATTGAAAATGAAGTTATTAACATAACGAGTCCCCCATTGCTAAGGATAGAATATGATAATTACAATTGATGGACCTGTCGCAACAGGTAAAAGCACAATCGCACGACAACTTGCAGAATCTCTTGGGTATATTTTTTTTGATACAGGCGCCATGTATCGAGCATTAACCTATTCTATTTTAAAACATCATATCGATCTTAATAACACTGAAGAACTTATTAATTTTCTTGATCACTTTGAATTTTCAATCAAAATAATTCGTCGTGAAAAACACTATTTCGTTGATGATGATGATGTAACAAAAAAAATTCGCGGTTCTGAAGTGACGTCTGCTGTTTCAGAGGTTTCTGCAAATAAGATTGTAAGAGAGAAGTTAGTGAATATTCAGCGACGATTGGCCGTCGGGGTAAACGCAGTTTTTGAAGGTAGAGATATGGGATCTGTCGTATTTCCTGAAGCTGCTTTAAAAATTTTCTTAACTGGACGTGATGATGTAAGAGCCAAAAGACGTTTTGACGAATTAAAATCAAAATATCCCGAAGATACAAAGGAATTGACCTTCAATCAATGTTTGGAAGAAATAACCCAACGTGATCACTATGATTCAACAAGAGAACATTCTCCTCTCATTAAAGCTCATGACGCATGTGTCATCGACACTTCAGATATATCTGTGAATGAAATAGTACATAAAATACTAGAATGCAAAGATAGTTTGAAAACTAAAAAGATCTAATCAACCTATTTTGAACTGTCTTTCATCCATTTTTGCCCTTATTGTCCATTTTTGTCCATATAGTCCATATAGTCCATGAAGTATATGGACTATATGAACTATATGGACTAAAGACGTTGACTAAACGAGAAATTTTAAGGTGTCGGTATAGTTAACCAACATTATTGTCAATTTTAGATAGCTTTGCTAACTCTATAACTTTTTCCAATGTGTTTAAATCGGTCTTAACTAATTGATGCTTGAACTGCATGAGGTTACAAGTGTTTAGAAAAGAATATTTATCCAAAAATTCTTTACATTTTTTTATGCAATAATCGTCTGCAGCTGTAAGTTTTCCTTTGGCAGCCCTGAATTGTACTAAAACTATACTGTTGTTAATTATTAGGGAGGATTCTCGCATAATTGTAGCTAATTCATCAATCGCATAATCGAGTACGTCATCAGAAGATTTTTCATCCACTCTATCCAAATCATATATGTCGCTAGTGTCATCAACAATTTTAGATTTTGTTTCTTTCACTTCAAGCTTAGGATGTTTTTTTTCTTCAGGCTTTTTAATCAATTGATTATCGACTGAATTCGATTTTTGGGAAGTCTCTTTTGGAGGTTTATTTGATTGTTTTTTCTCTCCAGATTTATCAGTTTCCTTTAAGAAAAGGTCATCCACATCTTCCTCTGGCCAATCATCTAGTGATAAGTGAGTTTTTAGATCTACACCTAAATCTTCTTGCGGCCATGACCCCTTCGAAAATACATCGTCAGTATCAGTTTTTGGAAAATAATTGCTTTTACGGTCAGCCCATTCTTGTTCTTGCATCATTTTCGCCATTAAATAATCTGTACTAAAATCTTTGGCGCTTGAAGAAGATGATGAATGGTTTTTGGTCTCTGCCTTGGAATCTGGAGTGAAAATATGGTCGCTTGACATTTGTTTATTTTCGAGTGATCTTGTTTTTGAATCATTGGATGAAGTGCTTTTCACTGAAGGATTCAAATCATGCGAGGATTCATCCTTTTCGTCATCTAATAATGTTTCATTAGAGTGATTTTGTAATAGTGAATTTGCCTGTTGAGTTTTACTATTATACCATTTTTCATAAGTACCTGGAGAAAGAAACATCACTTGTTTTATTTTGATTCCATTCTTTGATAGATGAGCTGTTCTATCCAACTCCATTCCAGCGGCAGCAAACCTATAGATCGTATGGATAAAGGCTAAAGTTGTAAATAGAGCTAAAGAAACTTGGGTTACCAACTGATCTCGAGGAGATAGGTTATCCCAAACCTTAACTTTGAATAAATCGATATTTGCTGAGCAAAAACTCTGTACATTTGAAAACATTATCAAACCAAACTAAAAATTATTAATATGAATAGATTTTATTAAAAAAAGAATAAATAATCAACAAAATTTTATTAAAGGCAATTTATATAAGGTTTTACTACATAAAAATTATTTTAATTACTTACTACCTAACTAATTAAGTTTCAAACCTATGCATTATACGTGCCCGAACTAACCAATCCCCCGGTTCCAGTCCAATTTGTATGGAAAAATTGTCCTCTTGGTTTGTCGATTCTTTCATAAGTATGCGCACCAAAGAAATCCCGCTGTGCCTGCAATAAATTGGCTGGAAGTCGTGCTGTTCGATATCCGTCATAAAAAGAAAGTGCAGTACTAATACATGGAGTTGGAATACCAATTTCTGCCCCTATGGAGACAGCTTTACGCCATCCTAATTGTCTTCCATTAATTTCTTGCGCAAAGTAATTATCAAGCAAAAGATTTTCCAATTGAGGATTTTTCTTAAAAGCTTCTTTAATTTTACCAAGGAATTGACTGCGAATGATACATCCACCTCTCCACATGAGGGCAATAGCACCGTAATTGAGTTTCCATTGGAATTGTTTTGCCGCTTCCTTCATGAGCATAAATCCCTGTGTATAGCTAATGATTTTTGAAGCATACAGAGCTTGTCGAACGAAATTAATAAACTCTTTCTTATCACCTTTATAGCTTACATTTGGGCCTTTCAATATTTTACTCGCAGCAACCCTTTCATCTTTTAGTGAAGATAAACATCGAGCAAATACAGCTTCAGAAATCAATGTGAGTGGCATTCCTAAATCAAGTGCATTTATAACAGTCCATTTCCCTGTTCCTTTTTGACCGGCCACATCGAGAATTTTATCGAGTAGAGGCGTTTTCTTATCATCATCTTTCATATCGAATATGGATGCTGTTATTTCAATTAAATAACTGTCCAAATCGCCACGATTCCATTCTGAAAAGACATCATGTAATTCTGAATAATTTAAGTTCGCAATGTCCTTTAGGAGATGATAAGACTCACCAATTAATTGCATATCACCATATTCAATGCCATTATGTACCATCTTTACATAATGACCTGCCCCATCTTCACCAACCCAATCGCAGCATGGCTCGCCGTCGACTTTAGCACTAATTGCTTGAAATATATCTTTTACATGAGGCCATCCAATCGGATTACCTCCAGGCATAATTGAGGGACCATGACGAGCACCTTCTTCACCACCTGAAATACCTGTTCCAATAAAAACAATGCCTTTCACTGCAAGTTCTTTACACCGACGGTTTGTATCTGTATAGAGACTATTTCCACCATCAATGATAATGTCCCCTTTTTCCAAAAAAGGTAAACATTGTTCAATGAAGGAATCGACAGGTTCGCCGGCTTTAACCATCAGCATGACACGACGAGGACGTTTTAATGATTGTATCAATTCTTTGATTGAATGTGTCCCTAAGATTTTTGTTCCTTTCGCAGGACCCTCTAAAAATTCATCAATTTTAGAGACCGTTCTGTTGTACACAGAAACGACAAATCCATGATCGTTCATATTCAGAACTAAGTTTTGGCCCATCACAGCCAATCCAATTAAGCCAATATCTGCTGATGCCATAATTAATTCCTTCAAAGATGTTTTTTAATAAATTGTATAAGTCACTTTAATGTTGATGTTTCTCATTAGCATTTTCAATTTTTTCAAGATGGCTATGTTTTTTACCATAAAGAAAATAAACAGCAATACCAATAAAAATCCATACCGTTAATCTCACCCAAGTAGCAATACCTAAAGATAGCATGAGAGCAAAGCAGGTTAATATTCCTAAAATGGGTATCAGTGGAACCAAAGGTACTTTAAACGGACGATTTAAATGTGGATGTGTCTTTCTTAAAACAATCACACTTGCGCAAACGATTGTGAAAGCCAACAGGGTTCCAATACTCGTCATGTGACCTACAAGGGATAAAGGAGCAAACGCAGCAAAGATGCCCACACAAACCATGAGTATTAAGCTTGAAATCCAAGGAGTATGAAATTTCGGATGAACATACGAGAATGGTTTTGGAATCAAGCCATCCTTAGACATTGTGAAGAAGATTCTCGATTGTCCAAGCAATAAGACGAGTACAACAGAAGTTAAACCGGCAATGATCGCTAATTTTATTAGCCAATTAAGCCATATAAATGGTGTGTTATCGATCGCTGCGGCTACAGGAGCAGCAACATTTAATTCATGATAAGGAACAAGCCCTACTAAAACAAGAGAAAATAGTATAAATAATATTGTACATGCCAGTAAAGAGCCAATAATACCTATTGGAAGATTTCTTTGAGGATTTTTCACCTCTTGAGCTGCTGTTGAAACGGCATCGAAGCCAATATAGGCCAAAAATACTATTCCAGAAGCTCGAAGGATACCACTCCAACCAAACTCCCCGAATACACCTGTATTTGCGGGTATAAATGGGACGTAGTTGTCATAATTAATGTAAAAAAATCCGACGACGATAAATATAATAACAACAGACACCTTTATTGCAACAAGTACGGCATTGACCTTTGATGATTTATCAATTCCGCGAATAAGAAGAGCTGTTAATATAATAACGAGGATCATTGCGGGAAGATTTATCATGCCAAAAGCGATGGTTCCATCAGCTAACTGGGTTGGCTGCCAGGGAGAAGCAACGAGAGCGGCAGGTAAATGGATATTAAAATCATGTAAAAATGAAACGACATACGCTGACCAGCTGATAGAAACGACAGCCGCTCCTGTGGCATATTCGAGAATAAGAGCCCATCCAATTATCCATGCAATGAATTCCCCCATAGTAGCGTAGGTATAACTATATGCACCCCCTGCAACAGGAATCATGGCGGCGAGTTCGCTAAAACATAATCCTGCGAATGCGCATCCAATTGAAGCCAAAAGAAATGAAATAACGATGGCTGGACCAGCATTTTCTGCTGCTGCAATACCTGTGATCGAAAATAATCCTGCCCCAATGATTGCTCCAATACCAAGCAATATTAAGCTAAATCCCCCTAATGACCTCTCAAGTTTCTGTTTTCCACTGTTGGCTTCTTCCTTAAGAAAATCAAGAGACTTAGTTCTCCAAATACTCATATTTTATCCACGCTATTCAATTTTAATAATGCTACCCTTCATCAACTAAATCTCGCCTTGTAACTCTAAAAAAAGTAAGGGGAAATTTAGATTGGTTTTCAATGTGAATTAATTATTTACAATAAACGATGATTTAAAAAAAGTCGACTTTTTAGAAAAAATAAGATATTATTTTCTTACTCATAGCAATTTTCACATGTTCTCGTAGCTCAGGTGGATAGAGCGGTTGCCTCCTAAGCAACAGGCCGCGCGTTCGAGTCGCGCCGAGAACGATTCAATAGCCTCAATTTTGTTTTCACTCTTTTTAATTAACCTACTCTTTGTTAGCTCGTTAGAGCGTCTGTTCAAAGCCCGGAGTGACGTAAGGAACTCCGGAAAAAATAGAAAATAATAGAGCTCGTAGAGCGACTCAAATCTGAGAATGTTACAAAGAAGTGTTTCAAGTTATTTAGGTGTCTTATAAGAATTAGTGCATCGTCGCATATTTGAGTCGCTCTACGAGCTCTAATCTTTATTTTATTTACCCGGAGTTCCTTACGTCACTCCGGGCTTTGAACCAATGCTGTCAAAATAAGAGAAAAAAATTGGCGAATAGCCTTTTTCCTTTCCCACTCTTTTACCCACATTCACTTAAGAAAAGTTCCTTGCGTTAGGCCTGAAGGGCCGGCATGAAATAGCCCAGATCGCAGCGAAGCGGAGGCCTGGGACAGTACAAACAATACATTGAGTCCTGTAGGGACGGCATTTGATACGTACATGAT
>JACDES010000101.1 GCA_013816265.1 Parachlamydiaceae bacterium
TTTCTCCTAGGAGAGTTCGAGTAATTACTTCTATACCGGTACGGACCCGCATAGGTAGGTTTTGATAAAGATTGTTAGACCTTTATCTCACCGTTTGAGACTAAGTTAATACACCTGCAACTCACGCACACTCCAAAGGCCTTAATCAATTAAAACTTGCTCAAAGTTGCCAAACCTGCGTTATCCGACTATTTTATAACACAATTCACTCTACAAATTCATCATCTAGTTCATATTTGTTATCGACAAGGTTTAAACGTACATAATGAATATTTACTAAGTTTGTATTCCAAATGTTTTTATGAAGGTCAAAGGAATATTTAGATACAAATTCCATTTTTTTCCATTTATCCGCAGATACATCCCCATTTTTAGCATTTACAAGAAAATTAGCCATCGATTGGTTTCCTGTTCTAACAGCCTTTGAAAGCGGGGTATAAGAGTAAAAATGAGTCGTTTGTTTGAAATTAGTTAATTCTTGTTCTAAAGCGGAACGATTTGTCCAAATAATTTGTGCTGTTGAATTTAGTGTAAAAGTAGTAAAAAATTCCCTATCAACATAGGCCCCTTGACGTATTAGTCTTTTTACTGCTTGCGTGTTGTTGACACACAATTCACCAATCATTTTAGTAAATAAATCCATACGTTTAGCGGAAGAAAAATTTTCTCCAAAATTATCATTCAAAGTTTTAACTTTAGCAGCATTTTGATTAATTATTGTTTCATACCCAAGTCTATTAACATCTTTGATTACAGATTGATCTAATCCAACAGACTCCAGATGTTGTGCCAAGCTTATATGAGAAACACAATAGGTTCTCCCTTCTACTTCAATGTCAACAGCATAACCAAATAATTTCGTGAAAAACTTCGTAATAAAGTTTTGATAAACATCCATGCTTTTACCCAGTCGTTTGCACATAGAGTTAGCTTCGCCATATCCAAGATGAAGACGGCCGCAATCAAGATCTGATATAATAATATTATTCATTATAGAAATATTCCCTTTAATTTTTATGAAAAATTGTTTAATAGCAATTTTATCAACTAAAACTCAAATTGTCAATTATTTAAAAACTAGAAAGTTTAATACGTCCGATTTTAATCATTTTCCTTGAATAGAAAAGAGTTCGCTCGGTATATCTAAGTTCAAAGCAAATTGGAATAACACCGAGTTATTGTCGAAGGTATGTATGGATATCAGTTCTATTTCTCATTCTATTTTTTTTGGCCATTTTTTTGGGATTGATCCTATATTGAGCCTCTATGCAATTGGAGCTTTTGTTATTATTGGTGTGGGCTTAGCCGGATTGATTCTATTTACACGCGCAAAACTAGTTAGTAGTGAAGAATGTGTCATCAAAGTAAATGAAGATCCAGAATTAACTATTCAAGCGAAAGGTGGATCCACCTTATTGTCTATATTGACTTCGAATGGCATTCCGATTCCCTCTCCTTGTGGAGGAAAAGCCACATGTAAACAATGTAAAGTTCAAGTCATAGAAGGAGCAAGCCCGGCTCTTCAAACAGACATTGATACATTTACCAAAAAACAGATTAATGATGGCTGGCGTCTTTCATGCCAGACAAAAGTAAAACATGATCTCCATGTCCATGTCGATGAACATATTTTAGGCGTTAAAGAATGGAGTGGTACTGTTATCAGTAATGATAACGTCGCAACATTTATTAAAGAGCTTGTCGTAGAAATTCCAGAAGGTGAAGACGTTCCGTACCGCTCTGGAGGATATCTACAGGTTCATGTACCTCCCTTTAAAACTAATACAAGCGACTGGAAAGCGACTATGGATCCTAAATTTTTCCCGGATTGGGAAAAATATGGACTCTTTAATCGCGAGTTGAATTTCTCTGATTTGCCAAAACCACCGGATGATGTGATTAGAGCCTATTCTATGGCATCATACCCTGCAGAAGGTCGTAAATTAAAATTTAATATTCGTATCGCCACACCACCATTCGTAAATGGAAAATTGGCTGAAGATTTACCATGGGGTGTTTGTTCTAGTTATACCTTTGCATTAAAGCCAGGAGATAAAATACGATTGTCCGGTCCTTATGGTGAATCCTTCATGGTAAATGACAATCGAGAGCTTGTTTTCCTTATTGGTGGAGCAGGATCATCTTTTGGACGAAGTCATATTTTACATCTATTCAATACGGAAAAAACCAGTCGTAAGCTATCGATGTGGTACGGAGCACGCTCACTGCGCGAAAATATCTATCAACAAGACTATGAAGAAATTGCGGGAAAGCATCCAAATTTTAAGTACTTTCTAGTTTTATCTGAACCGCTGCCTGAAGACTTGACAGCTGGATGGCCTCAGAAAGATCCAATTAAGACGAATTATTTATTTAAAGCATTTGAGGAAGGGCAATTGAAAAAAATGGAATACCCCGAAGAATGCTTATTCTATGTTTGCGGCCCTCCAATGCATAATAAAAGCGTTTTAAAATTATTGGATGATTATGGTGTTCCTCGCGAGAGTATCATCCTTGATGATTTTGGAAGTTAACAAGCTTTAGGCCAATGCTGTCAAAATATGAAAAAATATGAGAATTGTTTATTTCTTTATGATTCTATTTTTCTTAAGGAAAGTACCTTGCGTTAGGCCTGAAGGGCCGGCATGAAATAGCCCAGGTCGCAGCAAAGCGGAGGCCCAATGGCATTCGGTTAAGGAAGGTTCGTTTTTATAAGTAACTAAAAATAAGCATATCTAAAAAATCATGCTTTTTTAGCACCTCCCTTAACACATAACCAAAAGGCACATGGTTTCTTAACCGAATGCCATTGAGCGGAGGCCTGGGTGTAATTAAAAAAAATAATCGAGTCCTGAAAGGACGGCATAAATCGGATACGTATCATATGCCGTCCTTTCAGGACTCAATAGGTTGTTTGTATTGACCCAGGCCTCCGCTTTGCTGCGACCTGGGCTATTTCATGCCGGCCCTTCAGGCCTAACAAAGTGTGCTTTCTTTAGAAAAAATTGTGGATAAAGATCTGTAATAAAAGTAAGGCAATCCCCTCATTTTTTCTTATTTTGACAGCATTGAGCTTCAGCCTTAAACGACCGCACTTCAAATAAAAAAATATAGAAACCCCATGCGCATATTATTAGCTCAAATAAATCCAATTATTGGAGATCTCGAAGGAAATACAAAGCAAATTCTCGATTCAATCCAAAATGGACGAGAGCAAAAAGCTGATGTAATCCTTTTTCCTGAAATGGCCTTAAGTGGCTATCCCCCTGAAGATTTTTTATTAATGCCCCATTTTTTAGAAGCCGTTTTAAAAAAACTTGATGTGATTATTAAAGCCTCTAAAAATATTACTGTCATAGTCGGATTGCCGCGTCAGAATAAAAATCGCTCTGAAAAAACCCTTTTTAATAGTGCTGCTGTTATATCTGATTGTAAACTTCTAGGTTTTCAAGATAAAGTATTACTCCCCACCTATGATATATTTGACGAAAGGCGCTATTTCGAGCCGGGCGCTGAGATGAAGCTTTGGGATATTTGTGGAAAGAAAGTTGCTATTACAATATGTGAAGATCTTTGGCAACATAGTGGTTTTGTTCTGTCGACATTTTACCGTAGAGACCCTGTTCTCGAATTGAAACAATTAAAACCCAACCTATTATTAAATTTATCATCTTCACCTTATAGCATGCATAAATTTAACAATCGATTGCAAGTATGCCTAAAAACTTCCGCTACTCTAAAATGTCCAGTCCTACTATGCAATCAGGTAGGAGGCAATGATAGTCTTATTTTTGATGGATATAGTCTTTATGTTACACCTGAGGGGCTTGTTCATTGTTGCAAAGGATTTATTGAGGATAAATATATTGCTGATTTAAATAAAAAAAGTACTACTATTCGAGTTATACAGCATGTGTTAGAAGATTTATATAAAGCTCTTGTAATGGGACTTAAGGATTATTTTAACAAATTGGGTTTCAAAAAAGCTTGTTTAGGATTGTCTGGAGGAATTGACTCAGCATTAGTAGCTTGTATTGCTTCCGAGGCATTAGGGTCGGAAAATGTTCTTGCCATCAATATGCCTTCAAGATTTTCTGCCCCCGAAAGTGCCCGTGATGCCAAACAGCTCTGTGATACAATCGGAATACAATATAAAGAAATTTCTATTGAATCGTCTTTCCAAAGTTATTTAGATTTATTAAGGCCCCATTTTCAAGATGTAAAAGCAGATGTGACAGAAGAAAATCTTCAGGCGAGAATTAGGGGAATGATTCTCATGGCATTCTCGAATAAGTTTGGCTATATCGTTCTTAGTACGGGTAACAAAAGTGAATTGGCTGTAGGATATTCTACCTTATATGGAGACATGGTGGGAGGAGTTGGTGTCATCAATGATCTTACTAAACAACAGGTTTATGCTCTTTCGAATTGGATCAATCGTGATAAAGAAATAATTCCGTTGAATACGATTAAAAGGGCTCCCACAGCTGAATTAAGACTTAATCAAAAAGACTCTGATTCATTGCCCGATTACGAGGTATTGGATAATGTTGTTTGTTCGTATATAGAAGAACATTTATCCCCTCAACAAATTGCAGAGAAATTTAAGTATGATCTTCAGTTAGTTGATGATCTTATCAAACGTATTCATCAAAATGAATACAAAAGGCGTCAGGCTCCCCCGGGATTACGCGTGACAGAAAAAGCCTTTTCAATAGGCAGACGATTTCCCATTGTTCAAAGATGGACTTGATAAATTAACTCTTTTACTAATATTATTTATTGGGTATATTATTATTAATAATATCTTAACAATTTCTTTGTAATTACTAAATAGTGTGAATTTATTTTAATGGTAGTAATTATTTATTCCGCATCAGAAAATTATTTTGGAGAAAGATGACATTAAGTATAAATCCCAGTTTTTATGAAAGACCGTTAAATTTTCACAAAAAAGAAGTTTCAAAAGAATCTTCAGTCTGTTTGGGCTTTGAAGATAAACCTGGAACCTTACGTCTTTCAAAAATTAAACCGACCAAACGAATATTTGAAACGAAATTTTCACAGATACATTCTTATCTGAAAAATCAAGTTGTAATTTTTTCAAAAAAAATCGAGGAAGTAGATCCAAAATCTCTATTTTTCTTCAAATATAATATTCAAGAATGGAATAAAAAAGTTGAATCCTACAATCACAAAATTGATCGATCATTTTGCCTTTCAAATTTAAATCGATTATTGGGAATATTGACATGCTTTCAGTACACACTAAAGTATAAAGCCATCTCAGTTCTATCTTTACCTCTACAAGACGCCCATAAAGCTCCTGTACAATCGAAAGTAAAAGAACAGGTTAAATTAATTGAACAAGCTAATATAATCGAAAAAGCTAAAATTGCAGAACCTCCTGAAGTAGGAGAACCACTAGAAGTAGCACAACTTCCAACAGTTGAAGAGCAAAAGAAACCAAAAGAAGCTGGATTAGATAATAATCCATCTAAAGCACACACTCAAGTGCTTTCAAAAAGAATCGCCACCCTAAAAATAGCTGAAAAACCATCGTCGCCTGTTCAAAGTTCAACTCCTGATGTTGTTAGTAAAAAAAATGAAAATGTTGTGGATATTGTTGCCAAGGCTAAAAAAAGTATACATGAGCCAACAAAAGTATTTACATGTATGTTTAAGGATGAATCAGATCAAATTGTGGCTATCGAAACAGCTAAAAGAGTAAATACTGTCTCTTTATTATTAAAAGGGATGAGATCTTATTGTTCATCGCTCAAAGGTAAAATCGCCCTAAAATCAACTGGTGTATTATACTGCAATCGACATCAAACTTCGAATTTGGACCGCGCCAAAGCCCCGGGATTCAACGATCGTAAAGGGGTCAATATTAATAATATGGACCCGTTTACGATCGTTGAATCGCGGGAGCTTTCGCACGGGTCCAAATCGCAGTTTGATGCCGATTGCAGTATAACTCTCAAATTCCTTCAACAAGAAGTAGTCAGGATAGAAGAAAAAATTGCGACTTTTGCTCTTTTTGCGAAAAATGAAACTTGGGCTTCTACTAATAGCCCTAGATTCCTTTTTAAATCCCAAACTAGAGATATGGCAAAAAAAATCGGTCTACCAGTTCTAGTTAATCTCCATGCCCAAAGTATCCAAAAATCGGAAACACCAGATGGGAAATTATGGGTAAACAGAATGGGAGCGATTTCTGTATTTAGCCATGGAGAAATCAGTCTGCAAGAGTTAAAGGATATTGCGCTTTTAGAAAAAATTCATGAAAACGTTAACAAAAAAGCAAAATCGATACAAATCCATCCACGCTTAGATGCATTCTACGATTTCCGAAAGAAAAATAAAGACATAGATTCAAATAAGCTTAAAGAAATTATCACAATTCTTAAGTTAAAAGCATTGATTGGGTATGGTCCAGAAGCATTAACTAACAATCCTGATACAAAAATAAAAAAATTAGTGACCGAACTAATAGAAGAAAATTGGATTCTTAAACCAGAATATCAATCAAAATATGGTAAGGCGCTAGATAAATTAGTTTTTGACGTAGAAAAACTTGAAACTGTCATTAATGAACGTAGAGAATTACTTAGAATGCAATTTTTACAAAATTTATTTACGCACTTTGAAAATCGCAAAGTTCATGAAGCTGAAACAGTCTATTTGCATACATCTTTGCTGGATTTGAAAAAACAGGGAAAAAATGATTTTGGGTGTATTCTGCATGAAAGAACTCAGGGGTTGGATATGGCAGCCTTATTTGAAGAAATTGATGGCGATATCATTATGTTTGATGTAGAAGATTCCGGAGGCCCCTATTTTGATGAGAAAGGAATTATACATATGCCAAGGACTTGTCAAGAAGGCAATTTGGAAAAAACAACACTTCATACAGTGTTTTACAATATCTGTGTACAAGGTGAGATTGCTAATACAGGTATCCAAGCATATATTAACGAACAAGCTGTATGTTCAACACAAATTCTTGCAGGGTCGTTGAGTGAAGATAAAAGGAAAGAATTTAACATACATTATAATGATTTACAAAAAGCACTAGTAGAATTAAAAAGTGGTGATTCGGATCCTTTTGAGGGATGCCTGAGTCTGAATTTGGCTTTTTTTACATTCGATGCATATCAAAGTATTAATTGTTATGGTGGAAAGGATCGCACAGCCTATCTGCGTGCTCTAATATCTGATTATTTCCTTAGACAAACAAATCCCTCCTCTGAATTGCTTAAACGCTGGAGAAAGTTACTCGTTGGTAAGGATGGAATTGCTATTCAAATTGCTTATGAAAATGCAGGCCAGAACTTCCTGAAATTGACTCGTGTTGATCTTAAGCTTTATGATGGTATTTTTGATCGCGCCAAAGTTGCGATTAAATTTTTATCAAAAAATAAAAATGCAAAAGATGGCCTATCAATAGGATCTGGAATTGGTCAACTGTATCAGTGTTGAATTGGTTAACTCCGTATTCGTCTCGACGAAAGAGCGTCAATTATAGACATGCTGACAAATATGGCGCTTATAACAAAGCGAAAGAGGACTTTCGCACTCCAAACGCTACGCTCAGCTTTGGAAAACTGTAGCATACATATTTCTTAAAGCTACGCAAAGCGTTTGGAGTGCGAAAGTCCTCTTTCGCTTTGTTATAAGCGCCATATTTGTCTACATGCCTAGATTTGACGCTTACCTCCAAAGGGGGTCGCCTTCATTAATTGATTTTTTTCACATTTTTATTACAGATTCTTTACTCACAATTTTTTATTAAGAAAAAACCCTTCAGGCCTAACAATGAACATTTCTTTAAGTGAATGTGGGTAAAAGCATGTGCACGAGCACGTAAATTTCGGTAAGAAAAATGGGTACTAAGCAAACTCCCAACCCCAAGAGATAACTTCTGCGATATTTTTTTGCTTTTGTCTAAGCATCATCAATCGATCGAATCCAACTGCGACTCCGCAACAGTCAGGAATTCCTTTATCTAATGCCTTGAGAAAATACTCATCAATAGGAAGTTCTTCCTTTCCAAGCATTTTTCGCATTTGATTCGATTTTTTGAAACGCTCTTTTTGTTCTTTAACGTCGGTCAATTCATGGTAACCATTTGAAAGTTCAACGCCTTGATAGTATATTTCAAAACGCTCTGCAACTTCCTCCTGTCCATTCAAACGTGTTTTTGCGAGAGCTGCTTGAGAGGAAGGGTAATAAGCTAAAACACACAACTCATCTTGACCAAGCTGTGGTTCAATTTGTGTTCCTAAAATTAAATTGAGAAGAGCATCTTTTCCTTCTTCTACGGCAGAAGGATAAAAAGGGATACCTGCTTGATCGATATAGTTAACAAGATCTTGAAAGCTCATTGTAAGATAATCGATTCCTGCATAACGTAAGAATGCATCACGATAGCTAATGATAGAGTAGGGAAGATCCCCTAAAAAAAGGCGAATAAATTGAACGGTTTCATCTATCATTGTTTCAAATGTAATTCCTAGACGATACCATTCTGCCATCATGAATTCTGGGTTGTGCTTTGTGCTCCATTCTCCGTTACGAAAAACATGAGTAAGTTGGAAGATATCGCCGATACCCTCGGCTAAGAGTCTTTTCATTCCATATTCAGGAGAGGAATGAAGGTATCTAGTTTCTTTTTGATTATATAATGCAGGAATGAGATCAATATGAGAGTCAACGGAAGCGTGGACTGTAAGCAAAGGACAGTCCACTTCCTTTATGTCAAGTTGATCAAAAAAAGTGCGGGCTTCTTTTAACATGAAAGCACGATCGCGCAATCGCGCAATCTTAGATGAATAAACCATTATTTTTGTTCAACTTATTTCTATTCGGTTCCTAACTAGCTCGAGAAACGTATTCGCCTGTACGTGTATCAATCTTTATCTTTTCGCCTTGTTCAACAAATATTGGAATTTGCATTTTTGCACCACTTTCAAGAATAGCTGGCTTGAGAACTCTTCCCGATGCAGTATTACCACGGTCACCTGGAGCTGTTTCTGAAATTACCATTTCCATAAATATAGGCGGTTCAACAGTAACAGGAGCACCATTATAAAAAATAATACCAAATAGTTGGTCATCAAGAAGCCATTTTTCTGTTTCAGCGATAATTGCAAATGGAATTTTTATTTGTTCGAACGTTTTTTCGTCCATAAAAATTGCGCCATCGGATTCTTTATAAAGAAGGCGCATTTGAGCTTCTTCAATATCTGCAATATCAAGTTTTTCACCAGATTTAAATGTTCGTTCAATTACACGGCCTGTCATGAGATGCTTAAATTTAATGCGATTAAATGCCTGACCTTTACCAGGTTTGACAAATTCATTGCTAACGACGATGTAGGGTTGTTCTTCTAATACTACTTTTGCACCACCCCTAACGTCACCTGTGCTAATTTGTGCCATAAAATAATTCCTTTAAACTTTTCTGATTTGAAAGAGGATAATATAGCGTAAAATAGATGATTTGTCCAGCTATTCTCGCATTTTTATTTATAAGTAAATGAAATATAAAAACAAATGTGTTAAAAATATGCTACCTAGTAAAAAATATTTTAATTCTCTCGCGGTCTTCAAAAGGATGATATTATGTGGTTTAAAGAATATAGGGATTATGAAACAGATAAACCCTTAATTAAAGATCAAGTAGAGCCAGGTAAAGGGATAATTGGCTGTGAAATGCATGATCTTAACGGTTGGGGAAATACGATTCATGAAACCTTTCCTAGAAAAGTCAAAGGCTTTTTTGCAACTTTAATATCTCGCATATTTGGTGGTAAAAGTGAATGACCCGAGACAACTGCATGGAGATCATACATGGAAAATAGTTATCGATTATGAAAGTTGTCCCAAATGTGGTAATATTATTGAAAACCGTCAACCTTATGAACAACGTTTTGGCCTTTACCAAAAAGATTTAATATGTGAACGTTGTAAAAATGTTTTTACAGTTTCAAAAAAAAGAGAACCAATTTTTGAAAAACAAACCGAAGTTTGATGCCGATTGAAGTATAAAAGAATTATCAAGTTCACTATAGAGAGACAAAATATGAATGAAGCTACACCACAATCCGATGAACTTTTGCAAGAAGCTATTGCACGTGATACCTTAGAAAGATATTCGGGATCGCCCATTGAAGATTTTCAACCATACGTGATTCTTACTAACTTTTCCAGATATGTTCATTATTTTGCAGAAAGTCGACAATTGAAAGTTATTGAAGGATCTACTTTTAAAGTGGCTCATTCTCCCAAGGAACAAATCAGTATATTAGATTTTAAAATTGGTTCTCCAGCCGCAGCACTTGTTGTAGACTTGTGCACATTTCTTCCCATTCGAGGTACCCTGTTACTCGGAATGTGTGGCGGCCTTAGAAGAAGTTATCAAGTTGGGGATTATTTTGTACCAATTGCAAGTATAAGGGGAGAAGGTACATCTGACTTTTATTTTCCTAGCGAAGTACCAGCATTGGCGAATTTTCTTGTTCAAAAGATGGTGACAAATGTATTAGACGAAGAAAAAGCCCATTATCACATTGGTATTACGCACACAACAAATAAAAGGTTTTGGGAATTCGATAAAGATTTTAAGGCCCGCCTGCAAGGCACGCGCGCTCAAGCGATCGAAATGGAGTGCGCAACATTATTTATGGCGGGATATAGTCATCGATTACCTCTTGGAGCCCTTTTGTTAGTTTCAGATCTTCCTTTAATGCGTGAAGGAATAAAAACTAAGAAAAGTTCTGAAGCCGTTTTTGCAAAATATACTGCTGACCATGTTGAAAAAGGTGTCAAGATTATGGTAGCTTTTGATGTGGCAATAAAAAAAGAGGCCAAAGGAATTTTCCGTGGCCAACGCCGCCGTTTTGAAAATACTAATACAGCATAAAAAAAATATTGTTTTTATAATTACAACTTTATATAATGTAATCAATTATATTAGGTTGATAATGAATATAACAAAAAACTTATTACATCCATTTTGTTTCTTCTCAACAATTGTTGGACATGTTTCTGCCTTCGTAAAAGTCGTCGTTGTCGTGCGTTAAGCGCACATCATATTTTTTCCGTTCTATACATTTTTTTTATTAATCAAAAACAATTAAACACTTTTACAGGTTTGTTTGATCATGAATCCATTAAAAAATAAAGAAACAATAGGTGCCGGTTTAGCAATATTTTCAATGTTCTTTGGCGCAGGAAATATTATCTATCCCTTAGCGTTGGGATCACAAGCATTAGATAAAATTCCTTCGGCTTTACTTGGGCTTTTATTAACAGCTGTGATCATTCCCTTTTTGGGATTGTTTGCAATTTTTCTTTATCGCGGTAATGTCCAAGAATTTTTTGGACGTATGGGCAAACGCACTGGTCTTTTAGTTGCACTTTTAATTATCAGTTTATTAGGACCATTTGGATCAACACCACGATGTATTGCACTTGCTTATTCGACCTTGAAAATGTCTTTTCCCTCTTTATCTGCAGCTATTTTTAGTGCTGTTGCATGTATCATCATTTTCTTTTTTGCGTATAAGAAAAACCGATTATTAGATTTGCTGGGGTATGTTTTAACACCATTTTTAGTGATTTGTTTGGCGATCATTATATTCAAAGGACTCTTTTCAGCTCCTGATCTTACATTAACTAATGAAAGTTTATCGCATATGAATGCCCTTTGGTATGGATTACATGAGGGATACAATACGATGGATTTACTTGCAGCATTTTTCTTTGCTCCTGTAATAATCTCATCGATGCAAAGAAAGGTGGAGGGACATCAAGAGATATCACCTCTTAGATTTGCACTTCAGGCTAGTTTGATAGGGGCTTTCTTATTGTCAGTTATATATATCGGATTTGGATATTTAGCCTATTATTATACAAGTCAAATTGGTCATATTTCCAGCGATCAACTTCTTGCTGCTATTTCATTACATGTTTTAGGCGAGCATGGAGGAATAATCGTTTCCATCACTGTTGTTTTGGCGTGCTTGACGACAGCTATTGCCTTAATTGCAGCCTTCACTGAATTTATGTATAAAGAAGTATTAACAGAAAAAATTAAGTACAATCATGTCATGATTGGTGCGTTAGTATTAACTTTTTTTATTTCTACTTTTGAATTTCAAGGGATCTCTAGATTTTTGTCGCCGATCTTACAAATTTGTTATCCTGCTTTGATAATTTTGACGATAGCAAATGTAACTCAGCAACTGTATCAGATTATTTCGAAGAAAAAGTCTGTGTTAGAAATAAATGAACTTTAAGAAAACAAACTTTGGAGTGCGTGTCGCTTGAGGCTAAGAAAAAAATGATTTAAATCATGAATTCACTTCGTTAGCTCGGTAGAGCGTCTGTTCAAAGCCCAATGCTGTCAAAATAAGAAAAAATAGCATAATCGCCTAATTTCTTTTACTGTTACGGTTTCCAATTCTATAACTACACTTATTTTAAGAAAGATTCACTGCGTTAGGCCTGAAGGGCCGGCATGA
>JACDES010000102.1 GCA_013816265.1 Parachlamydiaceae bacterium
AAAGGACGGCATATGATACATACATGATTATGCCGTCCTTTCAGGACTCGATTATTTTTTTATTTAAACCCAGGCCTCCGCTTTGCTGCGACCTGGGCTATTTCATGCCGGCCCTTCAGGCCTAACAAAGAGTGCTTTCTTTAGAAAAAATTGATGATAAAGATCTGTAATAAAAACAAAGCGATTCTCACTTTATTTCTTATTTTGACAGCATTGGGCTTTGAACAGACGCTCTACCGAGCTAACGAAGTAAATTCTAGATTTAGATCAATTTTTTCTTAGCCTCAAGCGACACGCACTCCAATGGGAATTAATCTATTTTCGTGGTCCAGAGGGAGGAGGTGGAGGACCAATCCAAGCCAACTCTTTTTTCAACCGATGAGAGATAGCACGTAATAATGGGATCTCCCTTTTTGTCACAAGAGATACTACAACACCCGTTTTGTCTTGTCTTCCCGTTCTTCCTGAACGATGAATATAGGCATCGGGATCTGCAGGAATTTGATAAATAAATACATGACTCACTTGAGAAAAATCTAATCCACGTGCAACAACGTCGGTTGCAACAAGAAATCGAATTTTTCCTGAGCGGAATTTTCCTGTGACAATTGTTCTAATATCTTGACTTAAGCCAGCATGTAGAAAATCTACCGCATCCACTTTTTTTCTAAGAGCATGGCAAACTTGCTCAACTTGTGCGCGTGAATGGCAAAAAATGATACTTTGCTTTGGCTTCATATTATCAATTAATTTTAGCAATTCATTATCTCTTTCTCCGTGGTGACAATACAGAAAACAATGTTCGATGGATGATGGACTCGCATTTTCAGATACAAGACTCACCTCTTGCGGATCTTTCATGTATTGTTTTGCTAATTTACGAATTGCAGGTGGCATAGTAGCAGAAAACAATAATGTCTGATGAGGATGAATCAAACACTGGATAATAAAATCTAAGTCGTCATGAAAACCCATGTTTAGCATTTCATCGGCTTCATCAAGAATAAGTGTTTCCACATGCGTCAAATCGATTTGTCTAGAATAAATGAAGTCAATTAATCGACCTGGAGTTGCAACTAAAACTTGAACCCCATGTTTTAGTTTCGATTGTTGCATACCAGCATCTTCTCCACCATAAATAGCAAAGGCTTTAACACCTTTATAGTTGCCTATTTTCTGAGCTTCTGTAGCATACTGACTTGCCAATTCACGCGTGGGAACAATTATCAATGCCTGTACATACGTTTTAGTTGTATCTACACGATTACATATGGGTATGGCACATGCAGCTGTTTTACCGGAACCTGTTTGAGCAAGAGCTATAAGATCTTTTTTTTGTTGAATAAAAGGTATCGTTTGAGCTTGGATTGCTGATGGCTCTTTAAAATTCATCTGATCTAATGCTTTAATAATAGCTGGATCTAGATCATAGATTGCAAATCCAGTAAGTGGCTGTTGTTGTTCTTGATTCATATTTCGTTTATCTTTATTAGGTTTCGTTTTTGAATGCGATTGAGAATATTTTTTCGTATGATACGAATAATTAAACTAGTTGGGACCAAATATGAAACACAATTCATTATATGGTATTTCCAATCAATAATTGTCAATGGCTTTTGTGATTCTATTTGTTTCCAAATTGATTCTGCAACATATTCTGGAGTCATTACGCCAATATCAGCTGCACTATCAGAATTTTTATGACTTGCTCTTGCTTGAAAATTTGTATTAACCATGCCAGGACAAGTGGTCAATATTCTGATTCCATGCACTTCCATTTCTTTATCAAATGCTTGAGAAAATTGGTTCACAAATGCTTTTGTGGCAGCATATACTGCCATTCCAGGGAAAATCTGAAAAGCCGCTGCTGATGATATATTAAAAATCGTTCCTTTCTTCTCTTTGGATAATAAAGACCTTGCTGCTTCCAAAGTTATCTCTAATAGTGCAACTCCATCCACTTCCAAAATTTGCATTTGCTCGGATGTTTGATATGTCAAACAATCGCCATATAAACCAAATCCTGCATTATTAATCACCAGGTCTGGCGCAAAGGTATGAATTTGTTCAATCAACTTCTGACGTTCATCTTTTTTTGTCAGGTCGGCGACAATGAGTTGAACATTTACTTTTGATTGGAGATCATTTTTTAGGTTTTGAAGTAGGTTAACATCTCTTCCTGATGCGATTAAAGCGATTCCCTTTTCTGCTAATAAGTGACATAATGCTTTTCCAATACCCGAAGTGGCACCAGTGACCAATGCTAAAGAGGGATATTCCTTCAAGCGCTAGCCTCCAATTGATGGATCGAAATGGTTTTTTTCTCTTGATTTGGATACTTAATGCGTGTATGTCCTGCGGCTAGGAGGGTCTTTACCAAAGCTTTTTTTACTAAACACAAATCTTCGATTGTGAGAAGACACTGGTTAAACTGACCATCTTCAATTTTATCTCTTGTTAACCGATCGATAAGTTCCGTTAATGTTTCCTCGTTTACTTTATCAAGAGATCGTGAAGCTGCTTCAAATGAGTCTGCTATCATAATTATACCAGCTTCCTTGCTACGAGGTTTAGGACCTGCATAGCGGAATTCCCTTTCATCAACTTTACTCTTATCACCACCCATTTTTTCAATTTGCTTGCGATAAAAATAGTAAACTAAGGTTGTTCCGTGGTGTTCTTTGATGATATCAATGATCGGCTCCGGCAAACCGGCTTCACGTGCTAAAGTTACCCCTTCAGGGACATGTGACATAATGACTTGCGCAGATTCTTGTGGTGTCAGCAATTGATGGATGTTCATTTCTTCCATTTGATTTTCCGTAAAATACTGTGATGTGCCTATCTTACCAATATCATGATATAGCGTTGCAACGCGGCAAAAGAGTCCATTTGCACCGATAGCCAACGCACCAGCCTCGGCCAAATTTCCTACTACGACTGAGTGTTGATATGTTCCTGGAGCTTCTATTGTCAGACGACGGAGAAGATCATTGTTAGGATTAATGTATTCCATTAAGCTGACATCGGTCATAATTTTAAAACCTGATTCTAGCAATGGTAGCACCCCTACAACCAAGACTGCTGTCGTCAGCATGAAGAAAGCTGAAACGATTATATCGGTCAATGTAGAGATGCTCCATAAAGTGTTGCTATACAGATGTAATGCAATGATTGCAGCGACACAAAAGAGCCATGCGTTTAGGCAGACAATAAAAATGTCTTTACGTCTTCTCAAAGAGGATGTACTAAAAATAGCTACTAATGCTGCAACTAAGTTGATGATCTGAAATCCCTCTCGATCAAACACCAAGGTCATTGAAAGGACTATAGATAGAAAACCGCTAGCAAAAGTTGCAATTCCTGAGTTCATTAAACTGCATAACAGGATGGCTGCTAATGGAACAAAAAGTGGGTAACGAACAATTTCAATTAAATTATTTTTGGAGCTTAGCAAGAAGAACTCGGTTAATTTTGCTATTCCCATCGTTAATACCAGGATAGTCACAAGCAAAAATAAGCGTCGATTAGAAACTAATAGTCGAGGTTGGTTAGCTCTAAAATAGGCCATGCAAATAGTGACCAAAATGAGGGTCATTATCAAGCTACCAAGTAATGTCAAAGGAGATAGGAGGTTGCGCTGCCAGCCTAAAGATTCTTTCATTGAATGAAGCATCGCAATATGTCTTCCGGTCACTCTCTCGCCTTGATCAATAATTCGACTTCCAGCAGGAACGTGAGTCATTTTTTCTGGAACTTGTGATTGCACAAGCTTACGTAATGATCTTTGTGCTGGGATGTCTTCTTCAATATGCCAATAACTATTTTTAAAAAACTCAATGATCAATGCGCTTGAAAGAGAGTTGTATTCACTAGAAGGAAGATAAGTGGCTTTTAGATAATCCCAAATGAAAGAAGGAAGTGTAATTTGTTCTAACAGTGTGTTTGGGGTATAAGCAAGATAATGAACTGTCGAAACACCCAAGTCTTGCATTTTATGTAGTGTGCGTGGATCTGTAAGTCTGAGTACAAGTAATCCTCTTTCGATTAATTCTGCTCCATGATAGAGCTGATCGAAAGTTCCTGATTCCGCTTGTCCTCTCCACCCTTGATTGTAAAGAAGAAAATTTTCGAATTCGATCCGTTTGTGTCTGATATCTTTATCAGTTAATTTGTAAATCTTACCGACATCACGAACAGATTCCTGTTTTAAAATTACTGTCGCTTCATCATCAGGAAAATCAAATTCAACTTGCGATACAATATAATTTGGGGCAATTGTATTTAGCTCCAAGACATCGACTCTGATTTCTCTGAAGTGTAAAAATAAAAACAAACCGGCAGCAAATGCAAAGATAATAAGATATCTTATTGTATCGCTTTTATCAAAAAAACCTTGTTCACCAGGAAACTTGAGATCTTGGTTTTTCTCTAACCCATTATTTCGATCAGGCATTCGAGTTAATATCCTTTATTAATTCAGTATTTGTAATCATAGCATATTACTCAATTAGGTCTAAATAAAAAGGTTTAATAGGCAAAATTCTTCACTTTTTCAATGCATTATTGTATTCTATTGTTATAAAAATATTGATTACCTAAACATTAAATAAATAAATGTTCCAATGAAAAATAAAACCATTCTTATTGTTGGCGGTGCAGGATTTATTGGTTCCCATGTCAATAAGATGCTCAATAAAGCCGGATATCAGACTATTGTACTCGATAATCTCAGCAATGGCAACCGTTCAACTGTGCAAAATGGGGAATTTATTCATGGGGAGATGAGTGATAAAACCATCCTAGATCAGATATTCCAAAAAAATAAAATTGATGCTGTTATGCATTTTGCCGCTTATATTGATGTCGGAGAATCTGTCCTCAATCCAGTAAAATACTACTTTAATAACGTTGTTAATACATTAAATTTATTGACAACCATGATTGATCATCATGTAAAAACCTTTATTTTCTCTTCTACAGCTGCAATTTTTGGGAATCCTCAAACACAATTTATTGACGAAAATCATCCTATGAATCCCATCAATCCATATGGAGAAAGTAAATTGATGGTGGAGAAAATTTTACAAAGCTTCGATAACGCTTATGGATTAAAATTTACCGCTCTTCGATACTTTAATGCTGCTGGAGGTGATCCTGAAGGAAAAATTAAAAATTTCCAAACTCGATCAACAAATTTAATACCTATTATTTTAAAAGGATTAAAATCAGAAAATGGAATTCTAACTATAAATGGTATTGATTATCCTACCTCAGATGGAACATGTATTCGCGACTATATTCATATCGAAGATCTAGGTTCTGCGCATATTCAAGCAATGGAAAAATTATTTGAAGGCTCCCATTCAGACTTTTTCAATTTGGGAAATGGAATAGGGTTTAGTATTTATGATGTTATACAAGCAGCTGAATCTGTAACGCAAAAAAAGGTGAAATTTCAAAAAGGACCTCGTAGGCCCGGTGATCCTCCATTTTTGGTCGCGAATTCGTCAAAGGCGATACAGAAATTGGGTTGGAAACCTAAATTCTCATCTCTTGAAACGATCATTACCGATGCGTGGAAGGCTATAGAATGAAAAATATTCCTCTTTCCAAATTCCGTACTATCTGGATTCCTCTCATAGCTTTTTTAATATTCACCCCTTTTTCAGCTATGCTGGATCTTTATTTTTCTAATTTATTTTATCGAGAAGGCCATTTTATTACCCATCCCACCCTAAGTTTTTTATTTGACTATGGAATCGATTTGACTTGGGGCATTATTGGGATAGCTCTTTTGGGTTTAGTAGCATCTTTTATATCAAAAGTATATGAAAAATGGCGACGACCCGCTTTATTCCTTATTTTAACTTTAGCAATTGGATCGGGATTATTCATTCATGTTATGTTAAAAGATCACTGGGGAAGACCCAGACCTAAACAAGTAATAGAATTTGGTGGGACACAAGCTTTCAGAGCCTATTATCAACCTAATTTTTTCAATCAACCGCAACCTTCAAAATCCTTTCCTTGCGGACATTGTTCTATGGGGTTTTATTTTTTTTCAGTTGCACTCCTTGGATTATATTTTCAAAAGAGAAAAGTGTATTATTTTGGAATGTTTTTAGCTTTTATTCTTGGAATATTATTAGGTGTAACGAGAATGGCACAGGGAGGTCATTTTTTATCTGATGTAATAGTTTCCGGCCTAATAATGTGGTTTGTAAGTTTAGGTCTATATTATCTAATGTTTGATAAAGAGGCTGCGAAATAAAATGAAAGGCCTCACACAAAAGCAACGAGACATCCTCAATTTCATACAAAATTACATAAAGGAAAAGAATTTTTCTCCAAGTTATAGAGATATCATGGAGCACTTTTCTCTCACTTCTCCAGGTTCCGTGTATAATTTCATCCAAACATTAAAACGTAAGGGCGCCTTGTCAAATGAAAAACAATGTAGTCGCTCCTTAATGCCCACTGAGACTATCGTTCCCAAATCATCAGAATCTGAAATTCAACTTCCTTTTATTGGAAACATTTCTGGTGGTATCCCTATAGAAATGTTTGTTCAATCGCAAACACTTACCATCCCAGCACTTTTGGTTCCTCATCCTGAAAATACTTACATATTACGTGCCGAAGGTAGCTCATTAAATGAAGAACTTATTTGTGATGGTGATCTACTTCTGGTAGAAGCTCGGCAAGAAGCCCAGCCTGGAGAAATTATTGTGGGTCTGATTAATCAAAATGAAACCATTATAAAGAAATATTATTCAGAAGGTCTCTACATTCGATTAGAGGGTCATACCCATCATTCTTTGACGGTACGCGCTGAAACATTGTTAGTGCAAGGTGTTTTAGTAGGACTCATTCGTACATATTAAAGCTCTGGAATGCTTCATGGCATAATCATTAATACAATTAGTGTCTTCAGTATCCCCAATAGCTACTATTAGAAATGGCGCAAAAAATTCAACACAAAGATACGAAGACACGAAGAATGGCGCGCCTTCTTAGTGTCTTTGTGTCTTTGTGTTTAATTTGTACGAGGCTCTGGAATGCTTCATGACATAATCATTAATACAAAGCTTCTTCAGTATCCCCAACAGCTACTATTAGAAATGGCGCAAAAAATTCAACACAAAGACACAAAGACACGAAGAGTGGCGCCATATTTTAGAATTGACCCTAACCATTAACATGAGATAACACTTGCCTCTAAAAATAGCTGAATAGGATACACTATCCTCATTTGCGGTCCACCATTAGTTTTAAATTGTTGATAACAATCTGGGCTTGAAACAACAATAACGGCATCCTCTGGTAATGATTGAATTGTTTGCGCTAATAAACTTTTAGCATTTTCAGGATGCCATATAGACTCAAAAGCATATCCCCCACAACACGACATTGAATTTCCTATATTTTTTACTGTCAATCCCTGAACCTTCTCTAATAAAATTCTTATTGAATCCTCTTCTCTCTTTCCAGATATACAACAATACTTTTGATAATAGACCGTCATCTCTTTCGGTATTAATATTTTTAATTGCCTTTCTTCTACAACCTGCAAGATCAACTGATGAATATCGGTGATATACGAGGATTTTTCAGGGACGTTCTTTTGCACAAAACAGCTACAGCCTAAAGAAACAGAAGTAGTAGAATCCTTTAACCATTCTTTATATCTATTTAAGCGTCTTTTTTGAAAAATCTTGGCTTTCTTATGTTCTTCCGGACTAGAGATACCTTCATATCCCCCTTTTACAATCCTGTCAAATATAGCGCCACAACAAGGTTGATTCTTATCTAAATGCACGGTCAAACCTATTTGGCGCAAAAATTTTATTGTATCATCCAAAATTTCATGATGGAAAAGATCCTGAACGCAGCTTACAGATAGAGTAATCGATTGCTGTTTATTACTTTTAGCTCCATTTTTTTTGAGGTAACTACCTTTTGATTTAACTGGCCATCTTAACCATTTATATCCGAATTGTTTCCAGAGATCTGAACCAATACGGTAGCACAACTTAACCCATTTTTTTAAAACTGAATTGCTTTTTGAAGGTGATTTTTGAATCAGATCTGAGCGTATCTCTTGAACAGTTTCTCTTATCTTTCCATATTCTACTTTACTTGGACAAACAAGCTCACAAGAATTGCAAGCGATACATCGATCAAAAGTATGAAGAATTTCAGACTCAGGTTTTATATATCCATTAATTAAATTTCCTGCTAGACGGATACGACCACGTGGTGATTCATGTTCCCAACCTGAAGCCTGATAAGTGGTACACGCTTCCAGACATAAGCCACAGTTATTGCAATTAGATTGCAATTCATCCAGTAGTTTTAATTTTTGAATTAACTCTTCATTATCAATCATATTTGGTTCACATATGTATATTTGAAAAACATGCCCTTAATCGACTTTTCCATATAAATTTTGTTTCATTATTATTTTTTTCATGAACACTCTGCTCAGTTAATATCCAACACAAATCCTCTAAAGAATGATACCAGATATATTCAGCTGGTAATAACCTATCTAGGTGACTTGTAAAATCAACAGATGTATAATAATAAGCTTTTAAATGCGTTTTCAATGTAGAAATCATGTCTTTTTGGTGTGCACTCTCATATCTCGGACATATTTGCTTAAATAACACCATCTCTTCACTCGTCCCAGAAATTTGAGCCAAAATAAATCCTTTTTCGGCCAAATTACCCGATATTATCACATCCAGCCGCTCCCATGTATTTGTAAAGGCTTGCAAAGACTTAAAATGATCCCAGAGCATTTGGGTATTATTGAAATCCCAATATAAATAAAGACGTTCGTTTGGAATGGGACGAATACAAAAGTAACATTTAGTTAGAATTCCACCTAGTTCCTCGATTCCATAGACCAATTTGTGCAATAAAGGACCTGCTTTAGCTCCTTCTAATCCCCTTCCACACTCTACTAGACTACCATCTAGTTTTGCAATATGAATTCCCAGAAGCTTATCACGAACAAAATTCTTATCTATACAAAGACCTGAACTACATCCACGAATTAAAGCACTTCCAACGGTCGCTCGATTTTGCTTCCAAATCCAATCCTCAAAGCCTAATTCACAATTATATGTCATTAAGGTCGATTGTAAAGTTCTTAGATCGCAACCGGCTTCTACTTCAACAACACTATTTGAAATTTTATGTATTTGATTTAATGCCCTCACAGTTAAAAAAATCTGATGTTCAAAAATTGGTAAAGAAACACTATTTCCCAATCCAATGATATTGAAATCAAGCCCTTTCTGTTCTAATAAAAATAGGAGCGCAGATAATCGTGAAAGATTTTTTGGAGCAAATAAATAACGATTTTTAAAGTTTGGATGGATAATTTCAAATCTTTCATCTGCAGTTAAAAGATGATTGATTTCAGCCCAAGGAGTCATGACACCAGGTTTTTCTTCAATATTATTTTTCATCAATTAAGACCTTTTCTATACTTTTTCCTACCGAAGGAAAAAATCGATTTTTGGCAAAAAGATTTTCTGAATCATATGAAGAACAGACTTTTTTAAGAAAACGAAGATCTTCTTCACCAGAGAAAGGAGGGATATAGTGACGTAAATAGGGCCCAACACCATGTTGACTAACTAAATATGCGTTATATTTTTCTAATATTTCTACCCAATGAATGAGAAATTTATCAATTTTCTGTGAAAATTCGTAGGTATTATTCTCTGATGATAACAAAATATACAGAGAACCATTTAATAGATTTGAATACATTTTACATGTTAAATTTAATTCGCTACAAAAGAAAGTCGCTTTGCCTGTAAGTTTCGAAATGTTTTCTAAATTGAGAGCATTACAGATTGTAAAAAAGGGATTTTTTGCAGGGAAATCGAAATTCAAAATCCAATCTTTTTCTTTATAGACATAAGGTCCCAATATCTTTTGAAGGTAGTCTAGAGATCCTTCTACTCGCCAATGCTCTCCTTCAATAACTAAAATAAAATTGTCTGCTCCATTCCAAACCAAGGATTTTATGGAAGAACAGCATTTGATTTGATCGATTTTATCTATGATCGACTGTAATTCTGATGAAACTTGAATTACGACTCTTTTTTCTGGAATTGCTTCTAGTTTTATATGCAATTTTGTAATAACACCAAATATTCCCTCCGATCCACATAGCAGATAACCTGGTGACTTTAATTCGTCTCCATGACCATCAAAGAAAGTAACATTTAATATATTTTTGGCTATTGGATCTTCTGATTGATGATATCCCTGAGCATGACTGCTTAAGCAACCAGCTAAACCTGCAGAGCCGCCGGAGGCCATTTCTAAGGGAAAATGCCAATTATCTGATTCAAACTCATTCCTTAATTGATGTACAGTCACTCCAGGTTCAATAATCGCTTCTCCTTTAGTTACATCATAATGTAGGATACGACGAAAATGTCCAGTTAAAATAACGACCCCTCCTTGACTTGGAGCAGCCCCTCCGACTAATCCTGTGCCACCACATCGGGAAGTCACAGGAATGTTCAATTTTTTACATGAAAGAATAAAAGTAGAAATTGAGGAAAGTGAATGAGGTTTAAAGACGAGTAGAGGTTGCATTGAAAATAAATTTTGACTATCACGATCATAGCACGTTAAGAATTCCGGATCGTTTTCTGGGCTAATAAAAGTTCCCTGTTCGATGAATTCATCGATTAATTTCCGATAAGGGGATGGGTTAGAATTTTTTGTTTTGCCGAGAAGAAATATTGAATTAGATATGCCCATATAATGTGGTATTCTACTCTTCTAAATCTTCATCTTCCTCTTCGGGCTCAAAATCTTCAAGGGTCTTTGATTTTTTACCAGCAACAATTCTAATGATGGATAAGACCAATGCGATAATAATATAACTCCACGCTATGATAAAAAAGATAACGGGAAAGTGGTGTAAAATACCAAAAAAAATGACTACAGCACACACAACCGTCAGAAAGACAGTTTGAAATGAAGCAACTCGAATTTCTAAACTTTTAACGCTTGGAAATTTCCATCTACTAATCATGCAATAGCCTAAAAAGATGAGAATTAGCGAAAGCACCCAAGCTCTAGCTAAATCTGAAATCAAGAATATGCTTTTAAGCTCATTTGAAAATAAAAATAGATTTATAGAAACAGCCGCCGCAGCTGCAGCGGGAATAGGCAAACCGGTAAAATTCTTTTTATTTGCTAAAGCAAGATCTAGATTTGTTTTTGCTGCTAATGCATTGACATTAAATCTCACAAGACGAAGAACGCCGCATAATGAGAAAATAATCGCTGCTATCGTCAATAAGAAAGATATATTTGTTCCAGGCACTAATGAAAGACTTTTTAATATAATAACGGAAGGAGCAACGCCGAACGAAATAGCGTCAGCTAAAGAATCAAAAATACCTCCGAATTCACTTTCGGCTTTCATTACGCGAGCCACTGCACCATCAAGTAAATCAGCAAAAGCCGCAAGTAATAATATTCCTGCTGCAGCAATGAGTGTTTCTGGTGTCACCTCACCCACTTCCGTCATATTCATTTTAAATATAACAAATAATCCACATGATAATCCAAACGCTGTGATGACATTGGGTAGAAAATATATTTTTTTTATTTTTTGCTTTTCCATTTGACCTATTGTTTATGCTTTTCTTTATTTTACAAAAATGATGATGAAAATTCTATAAAAAAGGACAAATACTCTTGCAATAAAAATTTTATCGATCAGGATTTTATTTAAAATATTTATTTGACTTTTTTTTATTATTATATAAGGATCAAAAATAAAACAAAAAATTTAAAATAATGGAGGTATTATGTTACGTTGGGCATTAGCATTTTTAATCATTGCACTAATCGCAGCTTTATTTGGATTTGGTGGCATTGCCGCTACTGCTGCAAGTATAGCACAATTGCTATTTTATATATTCTTAGTTTTATTCCTTGTCGCACTGATTTTTGGTTTAATTTCTGGACGCAAACCGCCAGTTTAAACGTTGGCTCGGAGAGCGTCCGTTCAAAGCTCAACGCTGTCAAAATAAGAAAGAGACTATAGCGATATAAGGATAGCGATAGAGACGAGTTTAGAATAATTCAACACAAAGATACGAAGACGCAAAGAGTGGCGCGCTTTCTTAGTGTCTTTGTGTCTTTGTGTTTAATTTGTACGAGGCTCTGGAATACTTCATGGCATAATCATTAATACAGTTGGGGTCTTCGGTATCCCCAATAGTACTATTAGA
>JACDES010000177.1 GCA_013816265.1 Parachlamydiaceae bacterium
CTCTTTATGCTCCGGTGTGCAGTTTTGATGCGATGAAAATGATCACTTCTTTCACGAGTAAAATTAGAACGGAAGACCAACTAAAAGTAGAAAAGGCCATCAGCATTGTCGAACAACATATCGACTTTGATCTTCTTTGCGGTGATTCTTTTCATTGAATTTTACTTCGCCTGGGGGCAAATTAAGGTTTTGCGCTCGAAATCAAGCCCCCCAGGCTTGAATGATCGGAAGTAGCCCCATATTTTCAGTTATGAATGTTAACCTTTTCCCCTTTCCTTTGCGTTTCTTTGTGTCTTTGCTCCTTTGCGTTAAGTGCGACTTGCAGGAATATGAACTAAGTCTCAAACAGTGAGGGGATTAACATCTCCGAAGCTTACCTATGCAGATCCGATTTCTGTGTAGAAGATAACATTGACCCTAACGGGGAAAAGCTAGCGCTGATGGGTAACCACAGTGACGGAGGAGCGTAATGTTGTCGACTTAGGGGGGTGCCACGTTTCGGCCTATCAAGATGCGCCAGGATCCTTAACGTTCTGAAGCGCTGGGCAAATAATCTTGCTCTTCACACTAGACAAACGGCTACTAGTGTGAAACTTGGTGGGTGTTTGGTGACATCACCTTAGGAAAATGGTTTGTATTCTGACCAAGGGAGAACCCACGTCGTCTCACACACGTGAGTAAGCTAGGCTATAAGGAAACGAAAGGTCTAGTCATGCGATGGAAAGCACGAAGAGTTCCATCTTTTGCTTTGTTAGGGTTATTGAGCGTGTCCGGAGGAGGTTCTCTTCTGAGAACCAAAAGGACACACCGATATCATGAAAAGAGCTTACTTGAAGTTCTATGGAATAGTTAGCCTGGTAGTAAAGGGTCCAGTTTGCCCATCTCACTCTTTCGAGAGAAGCTAACAGAATGCTAGAAACGTTTCGAATGTCAAGAAGAGTTCTTTCAGCAGTCATAGACAAGGAGAAACAATCTGTGAAAATACTTCACGATAAACTTAAAGTGTATTCTCTCACGGGTAGAATTACTGAAGAGTTAATGCTCAAGGCATTTAAAGCAGTTAAGAAAAACAGAGGTGCCGCTGGTATTGATAAGATTTCGATTGCAATGTATGAATCGAACTTAACCGAAAACCTACTCTCTCTAATGAGAGAGCTGAAACTAGGTACATACCAGTCTATCCCTCTGCGGAGGGTCCATATTCCAAAAGGTAAGGGAAAGACTCGCCCTTTGGGAATTCCTTCCGTCAGGTGTAGAGTAGCTCAGGAAGTAATACGCCGAGTAATTAACCCTACATTTGAGAGCCGATTTCACAACAATTCCTTTGGATTTAGGAGTGGAAGAAATTGCCACCAGGCGGTTGAGCGACTGTTCGAACTCGCTGGACAAGGTCATAGGTACGTGGTCGATGTGGACATCAAAGGTTTCTTTGACAACATACCTCACGATCTAATACTGGAATCAATTTCAGCCAGGATCTCCGATGGAAACATACTGAGAATAATCAAGAAATTTCTTAATTCAGGAGTTATGGAAGAAGGGAAGATTATTCCTACCCTTAAGGGTACACCTCAAGGAGGAGTCATCTCACCTATACTTTCAAACATAGCCTTAGACCACTTAGACTGGTTTTTGGACGAACAAAAGTTACTCTTTGTTCGATATGCAGATGATTTTGTAATCCTCTGTAAAACTAAACTTGAAGCGGAAAGAGCGCTGGATCTAGTCCGAACTTTTCTGAAAGAAATGGAACTTGAAGACAGCCCAGAGAAAACGAAAATACGTCATTTCTCAGAGGGGTTTGATTTTCTAGGTTTCACTATCAAAAGTAGATCTGTTCAAATGAGGACTAAATCCAAGGAGAAATTTATGAATACTATCAGGAAAATAACCACAAGATCTCGCAACCTAGATGGAAAAGTAATTGATAAATTAAATCGGGTGATTAGAGGCACAGTTAACTATTTTGGAACTAAGTTTAGCACTATGAAAACAACATTTCATAAGCTTGACAGATGGACTCGAAAGCGAATTCGATGCATGAAATATAAACGAATCTCGCAAGAAGATAACTGGCGTTGCAAAATCAAATACATCAAGAAGATGGGTCTCCTTAGCTGCGATAATTTATATAGGGCAAGATTGCATTGCTGAAACTGCTCCCCTGTTCTAGGGGTAAATGTGTTGGGGCCGCCCGATGCTAGAAAGTTGCTCGTCGGTAAATATAGGGAATTGACCCTATTGCGACAACGGGGAGGGGCTGGAGATCCAGTCCCTTACCCACTAAATTTTAAAACCTTAAATTTTAACGCAAAGGCGCAAAGACACAGAAACGCAAAGGAAAGGAAGATAGGACGCAAGCTGAGAAGCAGCTTTTTAGCACGTTATTTTAATGCCGAGCATCGTAGCCTCCAATTAATTCAATTTACTTCGTAGCTTGTGAGCCATAATTTTTGTCAAAAAATTATGCGTAAAACTTTGTCCGCTTCACCACACTAAAATTCAGAGTTCCTAATTAAAATCACACGCTGTCCTATATTCATTAATACCCCAACCCTTAACAAGAACACAACTTTTTATATTAATTTTTAATAAATAACGAAAAGAGTTATAATATAATTATATCATATATTTAAGACACGTAAATTTATTATAAAATTAGGTGGTATCATGAATATAAGTAGTGACAACAAGAATATTAGGGATGATAATTATAATATCAATATACATTCCTCAACTTCTAATAAACAAAATATTTCTAATAGTAACCCTGCACTTAATCAGGCTAATTCTAGAAATTCTAATTCCTTAGAGGCAAAATTTTCAGAAGGTTTAAGAGATTTGGCTAATGCTGCAAATTTTGTGGGTGGACGTGTTTTTGAATCAATTAAAATGCTTATAGAAACTGGAAAAAACGAAATCAGTTTATTAAAACACGTTTTTACAAACAAAAAATTTCCTGAACAATCTCCTTCTTTTACTCATCAATTGTTAAAGGCTGGCATATTAAAAGAAATTGGATTTAGTATTTCTAATAATTACAATAACTATCCGAATCAAATTAAAAAAACTTATGAATCAGCGAAATCTGACGTAACCCGTAATGTTCAAAAAAATTTTTGGGAACACTTAAGCAGTGCAATTTCTGAAACAAACGTGTTAATTAGGGGTGGCGCGATCGAATCTAAAATTTCTCCAGCAGAAGGAGACGAAACCATAACAAGAGAAGGGCTTAGAGGGCGCGATAAATACGACATAATTGATAAAAAATTTGTCGCTAAGGATGGGACAGAATTAGGAAAAGAAACTGTTTTACGCATCGACACTATAACTCAGCGCAAAGCATCTTTAAATTCAAAAATAAAATTTTTAGATGATAAACTTTTAAATGGCGGAATAACGGATTCAAAAGAGCTAAAACACATTAACCAGCAATTAAAAGAAGCCAAAGACCAATTAGGAGCTTGTAACAATAAGAAATACAATTGGATGGGGTCAAATGATTCGAGAGAAATATTAAAAGGAAATAACATTGAAAATGATCGTAAAAATAATATTCCCGTAGCAGTTAATCAAAGGACCCAAAATATTACTACAATTCTCCCCTACAGCAATGAAGAAAAAACATTATCAATGCAGCGTTTCGGCGCAATTTGGGACCCACGTAATGGTTTAATTAATTTAAAAGAATTACAATCTTACTCCAATGACTTAAAAGATCCCTCAAAAAGCCAAAATCTTAATGCCAAAATCGATGCTCGAGTGGCTGAATTGGAAAGTTTACGAATGAAATACAATACCAATGATCAGTTATTTATTATTGGGGAAAGCATAAGAACTCTAGATGCTTTCCGCTCTGATAGCGGTTCACCTGAAAAGCAAACAGCAATAATTAATGAACGAAAAAGCTTATTGCGTGATAAAGCGTTAGAACAAATCAAATTACAACTTCAAA
>JACDES010000103.1 GCA_013816265.1 Parachlamydiaceae bacterium
TGTATGTATCATATGCCGTCCTTTCAGGACTCGATGGATTGTATGTATTGACCCAGGCCTCCGCTTTGCTGCGACCTGGGCTATTTCATGCCGGCCCTTCAGGCCTAACAAAGAGTGCTTTCTTTAGGAAAAATTGAGGATAAAGATCTGTAATAAAAACAAGGCGATTCTCACTTTATTTCTTATTTTGACAGCATTGGGCTTTGAACAGACGCTCTACCGAGCTAACGAAGTGAATTCTAGATTTAAATCAATTTTTTCTTTGCCTCCTTGCGACCGCTTTTAGATTGCACGTATTGGTATTCAGAATACTCTGAGGCAAACAAGGCGCGGTTTTTTCTTGCCTCAATGATGTCTGCATACCAATACGTGCAATCTGAAAGCGGTCGCAAGCGACACGCACTCCAAAGGGATCGCCTTCATCATTTGAATCTTTTTCTTATTTCGCTAAAATTTATTTATTGAAAAACTCCGCAGAAGCCGGATTTTGTTTTATTGCCTCGGCACGAATATCGGGATTTTCCACCATATCTGATGGTGCATGTTGTATGACAGAAGCGTTCTGAGCAACAGCTTTCAATAAGATGCTTTTTCTATGCTTCGATCTATCGGATAATGAAGTGTAAACCATCCCGTCATTACTAACAGCTTCCATGATAATATCAGGATCATCTTTTTTTTCTTTTGAGACATATTTGAATGCCGCTCCATTTTGTTTAACGGCTGCAATACAAATGTCATCATTGCTTCTTAATTTTCTTGAGACGAACTTAAGCGCCAACCCATTTTGCCCAACAGCTGCAGTGCAAATCTCTTCATTTTTCCTTAATTTTCTCTTAGCAAACTGAAGAGCTAATCCGTTATTCATCACAGCAGCTAAAACAATTTCATAGTCAGCTTTGAGACTTTTATCGGTATGTTCTAACGCCATTCCTTCTTGATTAACCGCTTTTAAAACCATTTCACGGTTTCCACCATTTTCAGGTTTATCTAAAAGTAATTGGATTCCGATTAATTCATCTTTTACAGTACCACCAGCTACACCCACTACAGATTGAACTTTATCGTTAGTCACATCTTCAACCTGGATACTACCTTTTGTGGGCTGATCTAACGCTACAGGTTCTTTAGATATTATCCCCCCTACCTTATCATCAGGCTCTTCAATTAGGGGTATCGATTCTGTAGTAGTTTGTGCAGGAATTTCTGATTGAGATATCACACTAATCAACTTCAAATCATTAAGTGTGTAATTGCCTTCCAGCAAAACAACAACCTGTCTTTTACCTGTTAAAGCTTCTTTCCAATTTTCCCAAACAGCAGGGATAGCTAATCCTAATCCCCACGTCAAACGTCCTAAACAAAGAACTAACAGAAGTTTTTTCAAACGCTCTAACCACGGGAATTTCTGAGTTCCTTCCAACATGAAACAATTTCTTCCTCGAAATGAAAGTGATACACCTTTCATTTTTAAATCAAAGGTACCATCACGAATCTGCTGATAACTCATTGAATAAATCGGTTTGCTCATATTCCTCGAAAGATTTTGTTTTTTTTATTGGACTGATGATTTGTTAGTCAATAAGGTCAATGTATTATTATGATTATTAGCACTATTTTCATCACCATCTACATCGAAGAGTTGATCTATATTGGAGTTTTTAGGAAGTGTAAAAATATCTAAATAATGGATAATTTTCTTTTCCCCAATTATAGCTTCTTCCCAGAAGTCTGCTATAAAAGGGAGAGCCAATCCCATACAATAAGTACGTATTGTTAATGCCAAAGCAAGAATTAGACTTCTGAGGCGCTCGTCCCATGTGAAACGTAGCTTTCTTTCTATTATGATCCAGTCACGTCCATCATAGTTTGCTTTACCCGTCATTTTAAACTTGATATCTTGAGGAAGGTCTACGTAGCTAGCGAAACTAATTTCTGTAATCATAGTAACCTTTTTCAGTAAATGGTATTACAAAATTTAATTATTATTTTTCTTTGTCATAAAAACGGACACTTAGGTCTTTATAGCCTAATTGTTGCAACCGATGGGCTGTTAGCTTGATCTTATTCAAAAGTAAAATCTGGCATTCGCATCGATAACAAACAATAACGGGCTGTGGATGTTCTGCAGAACATATAGGACATATCCATAAATTTTCAAATAAATCGTCCATATCTTCTCAAAAATCCTAACTATAAATAACTACATCAGCAGGTCGTAAAACTTTACTGTCTTGGATGAACCCTAAACGAACCAATCGGGCTATCATGCCAGGCTTACCTCCAGATATCTTATCAATACTATTGTGCATGTCAGGTACAAATGGATCGCCTACTTTGGGATCGATAATTTGTATATCGATATCATTAAGTTTAGAAACACTTCGATAGAGTGTAGAATGAATATTTTCTATTAATGCTTCCGTGTACTCACCAATTAATTTTTTCCACTCAACAATATCAGGAATTTGACCCTCTTTAGGCGGCAATGTATCTGTTAACTGTTTCGTCAGTTGCTTTGTTGTCTTAGAAAGGTTCAAAAGGTCATCCGTGACCCCTATGATAAGATCTTGACTGTGTTTTTCAAATGTCCCTGTTCTTTCTTTTAAAAGAGCAATTTCCAAATCCGATAAATTAGGCTCATAATTTTCTAAAAGAGTCCCCTCAAACCCCTCTTCACCTTCATAATCATCATCAAATTCGTAAACTTCTAACTCTTGAGATAGAAGCTCCATCATCGTATTCAGTTTAAAAACAACTTCTTGCAAATTACCGGTAACTTCTTTCATTTCCCGGTTTTGCTTATGTATTTCCACACCCATTTTTTCATTAGCAAGCACGCAATCATAAATACTAGGGATTTTCAAATTACGATAGGCTTCTTTAACCTCTTCAGGCCATTCAGCGCTTGGGTCGATATTGGATAAGTCTTCGTTAGATGCCATTATTTTGCTATTTTAAGAGTTTTCATACCAATGTATAGGAGATCTATTTAAAAAATGTGTCGAAAAAGAGGTAAAATCATTTGAAATCGATGGTGTTCCTTCGCCCAAACAAAAAAATGCTGATCCTGATCCAGATAGAAGCACTGTTTTAAAACCACATTTTAAAAGATTGTTTTTTATTTCTTCGAGTTCAGGTTTCGCCTCAAAAGCAGGTTGTTCCAAGTCATTAATATAATATGGGCTTTCGTTAAAAAAACGCTTTATATCAGCATTGGAGGCAACATTTAAATTTGAGTCCGATTTTAATCGAAACCGACTATACACTTCTGGAGTAGATAATCCCACTTTTGGCTTTATTATCCAACAATGTTGTTTGGTTAGTGGAGATAAATTTTGAACATGTTCACCACGCCCTGTACAATATGCTGTGCCTTCGGAAAAAAAGAAAGGAATATCAGAACCAATTTCAGCTGACCATTGTTGTAAATCAGCAATAGAAATTTTATTACCCGTCAGGTTATTACAAGCCCATAGTGTTGAAGCGGCATTACTACTACCTCCCCCTAGACCCGCTTGAATCGGAATTTGTTTGAGGAGATGAATTTTAAAGTTGGTAGAAAAGCCGGTTTTATTGCGAAAAAGTTGAGTCGCTTTTAGAACTAGATTTGTTTCATTCGTAGGAATTAAGGGATCTGTACATGTTAAAGAGTCTTTTGAGGACAATTCAAATGTGAGTGTATCGCCTAAATCAATGGTTTGGAAAAGGGAAGATAGTTCGTGATAGCCATCGGAACGTTTTCGAATGATTTTCAAGAAGAGATTGATTTTTGCTGGTGAAAAGACTTTTAACATCATTAATTCCTTTTTCAACAAGTCTCTGATGCCAAATAATTACTCAAAATTACGTTATATGTTCATTAAGCAATTTATATCCAGTGAATGTGTATAAAACAAAGCGAAAGAGGACTTACGTACTCCAAACGCTTCGCGTAGCTTTCAGAAATCTCTCTACGCGAAGCGCTTGGAGTACAAAAGTCCTCTTTCGCTTTCATTTTCGCGCAAAACCCGATACAGTTAGTTACTTAGTTGTGCGATCGCTTGCGACCGCACTCCAAATGACAAAATCAAAAACAAAATTCAGGTTTATTGCCTATTAATCTTCAAAATTGCTACTGAGCCGTCTCTTCAGACATTGCTTTGAAACCCTCTTCAGAAATAACTTTCAAATGGAATTGAGCAGTTACTCCTTCCTTCAATTTAACAAGAATAGTATGTACTCCTGTTGCTTTGATAGGATGCTTGAGAGCGACGTTTTTCTTATCTAATTGAATCTTTAGTTCATCTTGTAATAGGTGATGAACATCCGTAGATGTAACAGAACCATACATATGACCTTCTTGATCCACTTTGACAACTTTCGTAAGAGTCTTGCCTTCGATGCGGCTAGCCATATCTTCAGAATCTTTTTTGTCAACGATAGCTCTTTTTTCGCGCTCTTCTTGTAAGCGTTGTTGCATGCGTAGTGCTTTCTTATCTGCAATAACTGCAAATCCTTGAGGTAAAAGAAAGTTGCGGGCATATCCAGGCTTTACATTGACGATTTCGCCACTGCGACCGAGAGCTTCAACATCTTCCAGTAATAATACTTGTGCTGCCATAAATCTTCTCCTTCCTTATTCTTAAACTTCAGCCACAAATGGCAACAAAGCTACGTGTCTAGCACGTTTGATTGCTGTTGTCAGTTTTCTTTGGTGATATGATGAAACACCTGTAATGCGTCTTGGCAAAATTTTTCCACGTTCTGTGATAAATTTCGACAACGTATCGATATCTTTATAATCGATTTCTCTGATCCCTGCAGCAGTAAATGGGCAACGCTTGCGCTTTTTAGAGCGTGCATCGGAGTACTCTGGACTCGAGGGTCTTTGTCTTCTTTGTTGTGGTTGTTCTTCTCTCATAGTTACTCCTACTGCTGTTCAACTAAAGGTTTAAATTCAATCCTATCCATTACTTTTTCAGTCGTCAAAGTAATAAATCGAATAAGATCTTCATTCAAATGATACTCATGCCATAATTCAGAGATGGCACTTGTTGGAGCCGTAAAATAAATCAAATAATAATAACCATCGCGATGGCCATTAATATCATAGGCTAGACGGCGTCTCCCTTGCTCGTGGAGTTTTTTGATTTCTCCACCATGATTTGTTATGCCTGTCTGGATTTTATCCAAAGCTTTATGGCGTGCATCATCACTTAGCGTTGCGCTAATGACATACATTCCTTCATAAAGATTTTGTCTTTTTTGACGTGGATTCATGCGTACTTCTCCTAACCCCACTAAGGGTTTTGTTAAATCTATTCATCCCCAAGAGTGATATTCTTCTGGGGCTTTGTATTGACCGCATTCATAACTTGTGAAACGCTCTCTTTAATCAAACGTTCCAAAACCTCAACTCCGCGGCCTACAAAAGTCTCCAATTGTTCTAATTCTTCTTTTCTAAAAGGATCTAATACATAATCAGATAAAACCGACTCACCAGGATGACCAATCCCCATACGCAATCGCATATAATGGGATGTGTTTAAATGCGCTTGCACGCTTTTTAAACCATTATGGCCTCCAGCACTACCCGTAGGCTTGAGTCTAAGTTCTCCGAACGGCAGAGCCACATCATCTATCACAACAACCAAACGAGAGATATCTATCTTAAAAAAATCTAAATATCTTTGTATCGCTACTCCACTTAAATTCATAAAAGTGGTCGGCTGTATGAGGTGAACAGTAGTTCCGTCAATCAGTCCTTTTGTAATTAAGGCGTTAAACCGCCTATCTTCTTTAAAATACCAACCCATTTTTCGTCCAAGGGTCTGCACAACAAGATAACCCATATTATGACGAGTCAATTGATATTGAACTCCAGGGTTTCCGAGGCCCGCAAACACAATGTTTGACGATTGCAAATGAGTCACACTTTATTTAATGTTATCGTTTTACTATAACAGCAACAACTTCTTGCAAGTTAGCCAGAGGTCGTACTGCATTAGGAATCTTAATATCTTCTAAGCGCTTTGATTGCTTTAATCCCATTTCTCTTACATCCAATTCTAAGTAAGTAGGAATATCTTTTGGCAAGCAACGTACTTTTACGTGGCGAATAACTTGACGGACTACACCGCCCAATTTCACACCGACGCATTCTGCCATTCCAACGCATTCGATCGGAATGTTTACGCTGATAGGCTGCCCATCGACAAGTTCTTCGAAATCCAAATGCATGACTTCATAAGTTGTCACGAAATATTGGATGTCTTTAATTAGAGCACGTCGTGTGCGACCTTTGCTATCAACTAATGAAAAAATACTAGTTGGCAGATGTCCTGATTTAATTTGGCGTAAGTGAGCCTTAAATTCATCATTCTTTAGGGTCAAAGTTTCCCCTTCTTTTCCTTTAACATAAAGGACAGCAGGAATAAATCCCTCACGGCGAAGTGCATTGATTTCGCTTTTTTTATTTATTTTTCTCGGCTCAATTGTTAGCTTCATGAATCCTCCAAAAAGGATAAAAAATTAAATTTACGGTTTCTTTAGTTTTAGGGTTATTTAGACCCCAATTCAGGTTTTAGCAAAAAAATCTTACTTCGTTGCTTCGAATAAAAAAATAACGAAGATATACAAAGAGGTTCTAGCTATAGTACAATTTTAAAATGAAGAAAGAGACTCATCCGTGATAATACAACGGATGGCATTAGCCAAGAGAGGTGCAATAGACACGGTCACTAACTTAGTGGATCCCTTAAGTCTATCAGAATACGGAACTGTATCTGTCATCAATAAAGCTTCGATTGGGCTATTTTCCAGTCTTTCAACCGCATCCCCTACACATATTCCATGCGTAACGGCTGCAAATATCCTTCGAGCTCCCTTCTCTTGGCATGCTTTCGCTGCTGACACCAAGGTTCCAGCTGTGGAACACATATCGTCAGCGAGAAGTACATCTTTTCCTTTTACATCCCCAATGAGTCTGATCTCATCGACTTCCGTCGATGTCACACGATGCTTATTGATAATTGCAAAATCAACTTGAAGCTGATTAGCAAAAGCTCGTGCAATTTTCACACTTCCAACATCGGGGGCTACAACAATACAATCTACAATATCATATTCCTTGAATTTATTCAAGAGAGGTTTTCTCCCATGAATATTATCTACCGGAATATCAAAAAATCCTTGCAACTGGCCGGCATGCAAATCAAACGTCAGCACACTCGTTACACCAGCTTCAGCCAACAAATTGGCAACTAATTTCGCTGTTATCGGCACGCGTGGTTGATCTTTTCGATCTTGACGGCAATACCCAAAATAAGGAATGACCGCCACTATACTACGCGCAGAGGCTCTTTTCAGAGCATCAACGATGATCATTAACTCCATCAAATAGTAGTTAGGATCTAATGCCACCGTTTGTAGCACAAAAACATCGCGGCCTCGAACACTTTCAAGAAGCTGTACTGAAATTTCACCATCGGGAAATTTGTCTAACTGAATTCGACTTAATGGAATGCCAAGGTTGTCTGCAATTTCTTGCGCCAACGCCGGATGCGATGAACCACTAAATAAAAGCACTTCTGAATGAGTTAAAGGCATTTTCTACTGCCTGTTGACATGTATTGGGGTGGAAGGATTCGAACCTCCGCATGGCGGTACCAAAAACCGCTGCCTTACCGCTTGGCGACACCCCATTAAATTAACAAAGGAACATCCTAACGCGTCAATGTTTTTTTTTGCAAGCACAAAAAAGAAAAATTACTTGAAAACTCAAAAAATGGTAATAAAATTGAGATTTCGCTTCAAAATTGGTATACTTTCTCCCTAAAAACATGTCTATTAAAGGTGCGTTTTCTCAGTGTCTTTGTGTCTTTGTGTTTAATTTGTACGAGGCTCTGGAATTCTTCATGACATAATCATTTATACAATTGGCGTCTTCGGTATCCCCAATGGCTACTATTAGAAATGGTGCAAAAAATACAACATAAAGACACGAAGAGTGGCGCGCTTTCTTAGTGTCTTTGTGTCTTTGTGTTTAATTTGTACAAGGCTCTGGAATGCCCCATGGCATAATCATTAATACAATTGGCGTCTTCGGTATCCCCAATAGCTTCTATTAGAAATGGCGCAAAAAATTCAACACAAAGACACAAAGACACGAAGAGTGGCGCGGGGTGTCAATATTCCGTGTAATTTTCCTGCTTCTGATGGGATCCTAACATTATGTTTGTTCAATTTTTTAGCTCCTAAGGTTAAATCTTTGTCTTTTGACAAGAATTTTTTTATTTGGCAAGCTGAATTTGAAAAATATTTTATATACAATGCACAAATGAGCAACTCATGTTATTTACCGATCGAAAACATGCCGGAAAACTACTCGCAAATTTGCTTACAAAATACAAAAACGATAAAAACACCATCGTTATAGGACTCCCTCGCGGCGGAGTTGTTTTAGCTTATGAAATTGCTAAAGAACTACAACTACCCATTGATATCATTTGTGCGAGAAAAATTGGGGCTCCTTATAATCCCGAATTTGCCATTGGAGCGATCACTGAAACAGGAGAGAGCTTTCTCGATCTAGGTACTATCGAACGATTAGGCATCCCCAAAAAATATCTCGATGTCGAAATTAAAAAAGAAAGCGAAGAAGCAGCTAGAAGAAATGTACTATATAAAAAAAACTTTCCTCCTCATGATTTAGAAGGCAAAACAGTTATATTAGTTGATGACGGCATAGCAACCGGCGCGACAATGAAAGCGACGATTAAAGCTGTAAAGAATAAAAAAGCAAAAACAGTTATTGTGGCTATTCCGGTAGCGGCTCCAGATACTCTTAGAGAAATAAAAAAAGAAGTTAACGAAGTGATCTGCCTTGCAGCCCCTATATTTTTTCAAGCTGTAGGCCAATTCTACGAGGATTTTCCTCAGACATCAGATCAAGAGGTTATAGATTTATTAAATGAAGATCTTAAATAAATAGACTCCATTAACATGAAGCCCCTAAGGCACCTCTTCAAACGCATTACAATAAGCATCCACCCCTTTGGAGTGCGGTCACAAGGGGCTAAAAAAAATGATTAAAAAAAACACTGAAACGACGTAATCAGTTCGATAGCATGTTTACATTTTGCTATACCCCTGGATGGGGGTTATGGCATGATAGCCCAGGGTAAGCACATACTTTACCCGACATCTTTTGTTGATTATTAACCACTTGCAAATTTTTTGCAGCGGCCCAACCATATGAGCATCCACGCATTACCTGAAGACCTATCCACATTACCTTTGGTCCTGGATGCATATTTTTTCTTTTCACGTATCCTCCCAGAACCGCTATCATCTCAATTAAAACTCCAAGCAAAATAGGCGTTTCTGGAAGCTTGCTTTTCTTGACAATTGCGTAGAGCGATTGCCATTCATCTTTTTCAAATATGATTGTACATGGAAGTTCGGGGCACATTCTGCCTAAATATGTGATGTACATCAATCTCCAAGTAATGATCTTATATAGAGCAACACAGTTTAGCAAACTGGTAGCTGATTGGAATTGAGTTTTTTCTATTAAACAGCCACTTTTCATTACCTTAAAAAAAGTTTCTATGCCCCAACGTGCCAGGTATGTATCGATTACTAGCTGAATTTCTTTCATGGTATTAATTTGAAAGGTGTCTAACATACCTAATAAGAATGTCTTTGCAAGTTGCAGATATGATACTGGAGAAAGATAGACAAAAATGCTGAGCACGAATTCGCACTCAGCATTTTAAATTAGCAACAGCAATTATTGACTAAACAGCTGCAACAACCGGAGCAGGTGTTGTTGAAACGAGTTGTCCATCTTCATATGTTTGAACTGTACCATCTTTTAATTTACAAGTCCCTTCAAGTAGACCCATATTTTGATCAAAGGTACCTTTTTTATGGCTTCCATCTTCAGGATCCATCACATCACCTGAAGTGAATGCTCCCATAACAAAAGTTCCCTCTGCACATACTTTTCCATTCAATGACATTTTACCTTTACCATGATACATGCCAATTTGTGTACTTGATTCATCGCTTGCAATAAAATCGCCTTCATAAACCATTCCATTGTCTTGATGATGACTTCCTTTTCCGTGAAGTTTTCCATTTACAAAGTGACCTTTATAACTTTGTGGAACTAATTTACTTGCTATCTCTATTGGAGTTATATGGTAGATTATTTCGCAGTTGTCACCATTGAGTAAATACTTTTGCTCATGATTGACAACAAACTTACCTCTAAAAGTTGTTTTATCCTCATTAATTAAAGTTCCTTCTGTAAGTTCATCATTTACAAATGTACCCTTCATATGAATTTTTTCGTCAATATCTATTGTTTTGTCTCCAACTACTTTAAATTTAACACTTAAAATTTTTGTCCCATTTTCACATTGAAGAATTTCTTCTTTGATAAATTCACCTTCTTTGGTATCTCCATTGAAATAGGTTATCTTACCTCGAACAAAGAACTCTTTAACAAACTCACCATCAAATTCTTGTATACCATTAGTTGGAGTTTCTTGAGCAAATATAGTTTTGCCTTTTCCGTGCATTACATCATCCTCAAATATACCTTCAAGTATATCCCCATTAACTAATTTTACAATTCCTTTGCCATTCAATTTGTCATTCTTAAAAAAACCTTCTACTTCAATGCCATTTAAAAGAACTTTTTTACCTTCCCCTTCAAGCTGATCATCAACCAATTTTCCTGTACAAATGGCTCCATCGCCTCTTTTTACATCTTTAAATTCTCCATTCAACTTTACAGGTGCTTCAACAGGAGCCTCTGCAGTTACTACAGGAGGTTGAGCTGGCTTTTGGCATATTGGTTCTTCTGGAGCAGCTAATTTTTTAGCCATTTCTGCTGTTAAAGTTGAAAATTTTAAAGTAGTAGATTTTGCTCTTTTCTGTTGGACTGCCAATTTGACTGCAGCTGGATTTTTCGGTTGGTTTATTGCTTGAATAATGGAATCTTTTGTTTGTACGGGTTTATTTTCAGGAGCTGCTACCTTTGCTGGAGCTGCTTGTTTTGCTGGTGCTGTTTGTTTTGCAGGAACAGTTTGCTTCGCTGGGGCTGTAGCCTCAGCAGGAGCTGCTTGCTTCGCTGGTGCTGCTTGCTTCGCTGGTTCAGATTGTTTTGCAGGAGCGGCTACAGATTGTTTTGCAGGAGCCGGTGTTTCTGCTTTCGGTTGAGCAGTTTTTGGTTGCTCTTGATTGCCAGTCTTTTCATCTCCAGTAGAAGTTTGCTCTTTTGCACCTTCCTTAGTAGATCCTTTTGCGCCATCTTTAGCAGGCTCGTTATCAACTAGAGGCGTTAAGCCTAATGTCTGTGATAAAGCAGTAGCACCTGAACTTGTTCTGGTATCAGCTAGTGTACCTTTTAATATATTAGCAGCTTTTTGAGCTGTTTTTGAATCTGTTGAGGGCTCACTTTTTAACTCTGCATCAGTTTTTTGATCAGTTTTCGTTTCATCTTTAATTGGCGGCTTTACAGAATTTGTTAAGGATCTTTTCTTATAGATGACATAAGTCAATGCAATTAAAGCAAAAGCTCCTGAACATATTCCTGCAATCATTTTATTGCGAGGAGAAAGAGATGCAATTGGCTTTAATACTTTATCTTGAAAAAATTGCAATGCATTATTGCCGTATCTTTGTAAACTAGATAGACTCATTTGTGACCTCATAAATTTTAAATATTTCTCTTTGATGCTCTAAACCACCTTTAGATAACACCCTACGTCTTATTTGTCTTATTTTTTGGGCTCACCACACATAAGAGTGATTGTGAATTAATGAAATGTCATGTATTTGAATCGCCCTGAAGGGGTTTTCTATCACCCACATCTTTCTTCTTATAGAAAGTAACCTGTCTTAGGCCTGAAGGGCCGGCATGAAATAGCCCAGGTCGCAGCGAAGCGGAGGCCTGGGTCAACTGCAAACAACATATCGAGTCCTGAAAGGACGGCACATTGAAAAGACCCTAATTATGCCGTCCTTTCAGGACTCGATTATTTTTTTTTACTTTTACCCAGGCCTCCGCTTCGCTGCGACCTGGG
>JACDES010000104.1 GCA_013816265.1 Parachlamydiaceae bacterium
AATTACTTCTATACCGGTACGGACCCGCATAGGTAGGTTTTGATAAAGATTGTTAGACCTTTATCTCACCGTTTGAGACTAAGTTAATACACCTGCAACTCACGCGCACTCCAAACGCTTTGCGCTACATTAGAAATAGAGATATCTAAAGCTACGTGAAGCGTTTGGAGTGCGAAAGTCCTCTTTCGCTTTGTTATGAAGCGCCATATTTGTCAATATGTCTATAAACGTACCACAAATTCTTTATAAGTCGCTTATGTCCATTTAGTTCATATTTGTCCATTAGAGCTTAGTCTAATTTAATTTTTCAGCCCGATGCTTCTTGCTTCAATTCTCTGAGATAGTTTTGAATTACTTTGAGGGCTTAAATCAAATGTTTTCGCGTCTTCATATAGCCTGTTTAACGCATTTATATTTATCAATGAGGAAACTTTTGCGAGACATAATTCTAATCGTTGGTCTTCATTCAGCTCTTTAATATTAATGATAAATTGGAGATCTGAAAGCGATCGGTTTTCAAGAGATAATTTAGCAATTTCAAATTGTTGCTCTGGTGTTATATCATACTCTTTGTATACTTTCTTTACTAATGCCCCACCCCAAAATTGACCGAAGCGTGTACCTAAAATTTTAGCTATACTCAATTTTTGTTCCGCATCAATTTTAATATTTTTGCTTGGTACAATTCCGTTATTGGCAAGACCTTGAAATAAATTGGTTTTGTCTAATATATCGTAATCTTCAATGTCATTTAAAAATTCACTAAAACGACAATCATCGACACCTAATCCAGCATGATAATCTATTTCATTCCCCATTTCATAAGCGATTGAGTTTCGTTGAGATATACCTAAATCAAAATTTTCAATCCATTTTGGAGAAAGATTTTCATCTTTAACTTTGTTTTTGAATTTTTTATAACATGTGCTAATAGATTGACCTGTCATTCGAGCAATCTCTAGTCGCGTGTGGCTATCATTGATTCTAAAGTGTTTTATATTCTTTGTAACCCATAATGCCCCATCTAAATCTGTTAATTCAGCGACCTTTGCTTTTAAAAATCTTTCATATTTCCATTGGACTTTATCATAAACAAACGAAATGACTCCAGCAGCAATAGGAAGTAGACCTAATGTTGCGACGTATGAAATGACTTTCAATGTAGTGCTTACTGGATTTCTAAAAGTAAGATATTCATTCGCAATTTCACCAGCTCTAAGTAAGGCATAATTTGGTTGTATATTGTCGATTTGTTTCATGATAATTCCCTGTTTTGTTAGTTTAAAAAACAAATTTATCTTATTAGTTAATTAAAATCAATATTAATATTACAGTTGAGTGTGAAAATTAATTAATTATGCAAATTGGAGTTAGGACATAATGGACAAAGATGGACAGGATGGACAGGATGGACAAATATGGACTATATGGACTATATGGACTATATGGACTATATGGACAAAAGGACTTAAGGGACATATCCATAAGAGAGTCATTACTGTCCATTAATGTCCATATAGTCCATATTTTTGTCCATATAGTCCATTTATGTCCATATTGTCCATATTTGTCCATATTTGTCCACTCTGTCTTAGTTCAAAGCTTCCGCAGCTTCAAGATGACCCAGTTTGACAAAATATTTCTTTAGTTCTAAATTCTCGGCTTTGTCAAGGGCGCCGCTTGAGGCAAGCCATTGAACATAACTGCGGGGGACTTTTTCTAAGGGTTCGCCTTGGTGTTTTCCAAAAGGCATATGATGAATTTGGCGGGAAACATTAATTAAGTTATATGCCTCTTCGATATGAAGGTCATCTGTCATGAAACAATAAACTTGATGCAAAACAATGACGTCATCTAATGCCCTATGGGCATTATTTGAAGCTATTCCATACATTTCACGTAAAAATTGTAGGGTATGTCTTGGGAGATCTGGGCGATAACGTCTGGCCCACTTTAATGTGTCAAAGAATTTCCAAGAAGGCATTTGAAGATCATTTCTAGCAAATTCATTGCGAATAAAATGATAGTCAAAGTTGTCATTATTATGTGCAATAAGAACCACCTCACCTGAACAAAAATCGATGAATTCCGCACCTATTTGAGCAAAGGAAGGGGCATTAGCAACCATATGATCAGAAATATGATGGATGGCAGAAGCCTCTGGAGGGATCGGACATCCAGGATTCACCAACTTTTCAAATGTGCGATTTAACACAGGATCAAAAGCTGCAATTTCGATAATACGGTCCTTGTCAGATCTTACACCAGTTGTTTCGGTGTCGTAAAAAATTGGTCTAAGTGTCATAATTTATTTCTTTTTAGCTTCCATTTCATTGATTTTTTTCAAAATATCATCTAAAGTTATTTGACCATGGCCTACAGCTTCAACAGGTGTAGCAAACATTTTACATACATGTTCTATTGTTCTGATAAAAGCAATGAGAACCTCGCCATCGATCTTCTTTTTTGGCGTCGGAAGCATAAGACGATAAAATACAGCGCCAACAATTTCATCCATACCAAACCCTGGGACATCTAGTTCTTTGTTAAGAAGGTGAAGCAGGCGTGCCATATCAGAAACAACTTCTGTAGGTAATGGTGTGGGGATAAATGCGAGTAATTGTAAAAGATGACCCTCGTCAAATATACGTAGGAATAGTGGATATTCTTTCTCAGAAATTTTCAAGATCGTATAAACCTGTTGTGTTTCTTCCTGAATGTCCGCTTCATAGTTATTTTTTCGCAAATATGCCAAAAGATCTGCTGGAATCATGTTAATCATATTAAAGCCTTTTAATGTTCTTTCGTTTCAAAAATTTTTACTTATACCACTCGCGCTCTAAAATGGGGAATTTGGACCGCGCCAAAGCCCCGGGATTCAATGATCGTAAATGGGTCTATATTATTAATATTGACCCATTTACGATCATTGAATCGCGGGAGCTTTCGCGCAGGTCCAAATCCCCATTTTAGAGCGCGAGTGGTATAAATTAATACCCAACGCTAGGCATTAGACTTGTATTTGATTTTTCATGCGTGACAGCAGGGTTATTTGTAGTTGGAACTACAGAAAAGTCATCATCCCCTGGCATGCGATAACAACTGTCTAAAACTAGAATTAATGTAAGTGCAGCAATAGTGCGAAAGGTTGTATTTCGAATAAAGTTCATATTTTCCTCGTTGTTCTGTGAAATGTTAGCAGATTTTCAGTATATGTTCAATAAGGTTATTGAGTCTTGTTCCATTCAGAATCATCTAATTGCACTTTACTTATTTGATGAACACCCGCAGGCGATTCCGCTACGACAATCCCTTGACCCATCACATCTAATAGGTATATTGTTGCTTTTGGAGAAAGTTGCCGTGTTTCAAGTACTTTTATTGAACTTTGCATATTCTGCTTTACTTCACGAGACCTCATCAATCGTTTGATTATCCAAGATGCTAAAATCATAAGACCAATCAAAAGTCCGAGCATGAATAACATGTTTAGAAATTTCGATTGAAAGCTTTGAGGATCTTTTTCTGTATGTTCAAAAAGATCGATCGGTTGATTTTTCTCAGTTGGGGTGGATTTATTTTTTACTTGAGATTGCTCTAACTGAGAACTTTCAGTATTCTTCGATTCAACATTTTCTTGTCCATGTATCGAAAAGGAAAAAAATAAAAAGTTCAAACACATTAAATATGTGAAAAGATTCTTTCTCATATATATAATACAAATCATTGTTACCTCAGGTTTTAATAACTTATAACACTATAGTGAAGAGAATTTTTTTCCTATGATTTTTGAATCTTTTAAAGGTGTAATTGCTCTTGATATCGACGGAACGATTACAGATCAAGCACATACAATTCATCATGAAGTTGTGAGTTATTTAAAAGAACTCTATGAAGAAGGGTGGAAATTTGTTTTTATCACCGGCCGCTCATATCAATGGGGATTTCGTGTATTAACACATTTACCCTTTCCCTATACCTTTGCATTCCAAAATGGAGCTCTTATACTTGAAATGCCCTCACTTAAGATTTTGAGCAAAAAATATTTAAAGAATGTGATTTTATCTCAAATGGAAGAAATTTGTCAGGAAGAAAATACAGGGTTTACAATATATAGTGGGTGGGAATATCAAGATGTTTGTTTTTATAATCCTAAACATTTTTCAGCAGAATTATCGGACTATATAAGGGGTAGATATCTAAAGTTGGACGAGAAATGGTTTTCAATTGATAATTATAACGACATCCCTCTGACGGAGTTTCTTTCATTAAAATGTTTTGCATCTAATCCAAAAGCAGCTTTTAGCTTAAGTCACAGAATAGAAAACGAAATGGGTTTACACGCTCCAGTAAATCGTGATCCGTATAATCAGGCCTACTATGTCATTCAGGCAACGCATCCTGAAGCGAACAAAGGGGAAGCTTTGAAAACCTTTATTCAAGGGAATTCAAATAAAGGTCCTGTCATTGCTGCAGGGGATGACTTGAATGATTTAAGCATGCTACGCTTAGCTGATATTAAAGTTGTGATGGATGATGCCCCCGATCAATTAAAAAAAACTGCTGATATTATTGCACCGACGGCCTCTAAAAATGGCATCATTGAAGGACTTGAAAGAGCGTTACGAATCATTGACGAAAGGAAACTATCAAATGACTGATTATCCATATCCTTTGGTTACGGTTGGAGGACTCATTTTTGCCTCAGATAGAGAATTATTGTTGGTTCGTTCAAAAAAATGGTCTGACTTATATTCATTACCTGGAGGAAAAGTTGAGTTGGGAGAAACGCGTGAGGATGCCTTTCGTCGGGAAGTTTTTGAGGAAACTGGGTTAAAATTAACTAATATACAGTTCGCTATTGTTCAAGATTGTATTTATTCTCCCGAGTTTTGGGATAAGAAGCATTTTGTGATGAATGACTATGTAGCACACTTGGATCCAGCATATACTAAGGATGATGTTGTTCTAAATGAGGAAGCATATGAGTATTTATGGGTTGCTCCAAAGAAGGCTTTATTATATCCTCTTCACCGCGAATGCCGAATTCTAATTGAGTGGTTTTTGAATAATCACAAAAAAAATTGAAGGTTTGAATGCTTGGAATAGTAGGAGTTTACAATCACCGGGTTACGTGTATCATTGGAGTTAATCCCGATGAACGAGTGAAAGTGCAAGATATATTTTTTGATGTTAAAGTCAAAACGAATTTTATCCCATCAATTCGATCGAATACTGTTGAATCAACTATCAACTATGAACAAATGGCAGAGATTTGTACGATATTGGCACAAGGAAAAAAACATTATTTATTAGAAGCTCTTGCATGTGATATTTTGAATGAATTGCAAACAAAATTTCAAATTGAATGGGCATGGATTAAAATAAAAAAACCAAATGCGTTAGCATCGGCGGAGTATGCGTTGGTAGAATTGGAATGGAATCGATAACATTGGGAATATCATGGCGTGGACATTAGTGACAGGTGGGGCAAAGAGATTAGGTGCTGATATTTGTATCAATTTAGCATCAGCAGGATATGATGTTGTTGTACATTATAATACAAGCCATTCAGAAGCTATTAATACTGTTGAAAAATGTCGCAGTTATGGTGTACAAGCAGATTTAATTCAAGGGGATTTTTCTTCCCTCGATGGAGTATTAAATTTTAGTGAGCGGTATTTAGAGCAGTTCGGAGAAACCGAAAATCTGATTAATAATGTAGGTAATTATATCATTAAATCAGCACTACAAACAACAACAGAAGAATGGATGTCACTTTTCCAGACTAACTTAAATGCACCCTTTATTCTGATTAAAAAATTAATCCCTTCAATAATCACGCATAAGGGAAGCATCATGAATATAGGGGTAGTTGGTGCTGAACATTTGCATGCAAATCTTTATTCGACGGTATACCTTTTGACTAAAATGAGCTTATTAGCTCTAACTCGATCATTAGCAAAAGAATTGGCCCCAGAGGGGATCAGAGTGAATATGGTATCACCAGGTTTATTGGATATTTCTGTCGATATTGAAGAATTCTTAAATAAAACTCCGATGCATAAAGCTGCGAGTTGTGAGGAAGTGAGTAGGGTTGTGACGTTTTTGTTAGATAGAAAAAATGGATATATTACAGGTCAAAATATTGAAATAGCCGGTGGGTTGGGTTTATAATGGTACAAACAAATAAAGAAAATTCAATAGAGAAGACAAAAGAATTGATTGAAGCTGCGATGCGTGCTGGAAGACGTTTGCAAAGCTCACAGACAGGATATATTCATCATTACTATCATAGTCAAGATCAAGATCCACAGCAAACAATACCAATTTTAGAAAACGCTCTTTTTGTTCTAACCTTATTTAGAACACGTCTTGTTGATAATATGAATGAAGCGAAAGAAATGTTAGGACGATTGCTTGTATTTCAATGTCAGCAAGGGGCTGCTAAGGGTAATTTTCCAATTTATTTACACCATTATCCCGAATGTCTTGATCGATATGTCGGGATTTTATTATTGGCACCTCTCTATTGGATTTTAAAATTATTTGGACATGTGCTTGGACAAGAGCTCAGGGGTAAATTGGAGTCATCGATAAAAGAAATTTTCTCTTATGGATTACAACTAGAAAAGGAGATCCCATTACCTTATTCTATACAGGTACGTTTTGCAGCAGCAAAGATGGCCTATGGGACGTTATTTTCAAATTCTGAATTGGTTAATAACGGTACAATAGAATTGAAAAGCCTTTGTGAACTTAATCATAATGATAGTTGGCATATGACCGCATATCTCTCAGATCTATTGATTGGCTTGCAAATGGCTTATCCAAGCATTAAAAATAGTCCTTGGGCAACTTTTTGGAAATATTTAGAACGCACATGGCATCGTCAAACATGTTGTTATGTGGGACCATGCATTAAAGAATTGCAGAAACATGAAGAGCCTCAAATAACCTATTATGATATCTTTATGAGTTATTTTTCGGATCAATCTGCTGGTCGTATAAAGAAAAACAATTCCTATATTAACTTGCATGGGGCATTAGTTCAGCCTTCAGACGATACCATCGAAATATTTAATTATCCCTTTGATTTAGAAGGAACGCACAATTCTCAATCATGGGTAATATTTCATGATAATGCTTGTGCCGTTACTTTATTAGATAAAAAAATTGCTCTTAATCCTCACTTAGAACAAACGTATACCCCTTATCGTTTTGTATGGGGAGATGAAACTTGTGCCCATTCACTCGTTTGTCAAGGCGGAAGTGCTCTTATTGATTGTCATCGACACAAGGGATTTGTAGAATTATTTTTCCATTTGGATAATGAAATTGATATTGAACATCCAACTCGACAAAAAGAAATTAATTTCTATTTAGATGTCTTTCCTGGCATACAAATAAAAGTTGAAAATCAAGCAACCAACACGTTTGAATTCGGACAAGAGATCATTGTTCATTCAGGCGGAGCGAAACTTTCATTTTCCTTTGATCTTATTGAAGGAGAAGGCCAATTTTTAGGACATATTTCACGGGGTAATCGCCCTTCCCAATTAGATCTTAAAGGTGAGAATCGTTATAATTCCTATGATTGGAATCTTTTTATAAGGACAATAAGAAGATCGAATAAATGCCTTATCAAGGCTAGAATAAGTTTTGAAGGTTAAAAAAAATAAATGAAAAAATATTTTTTTTCAATTTTCACTAAATGTGCCGGAAGCCTATTTATATTTTCATTTGTTTATTTGGTTTCATGTTGTCCTCAGAGCTTATCCTATCGTGAATTTTACTCACATTTGCACCAAAAATGTATCGACCGTACAGTAATGCGAGAATCAGAATTTTTTCTGATAATTTTGGTCGATGCTTGTCATTTGGATTATACCGACAATAAATCCTTTCTCTACACTGTTGCTAAACATCCAGCTGATGGAACAACAAATGGACAAGTGGGCCACGCTTGGATTTATCTGCAAGGATCTATTAATGGTGAAAAAATTGTATTAGAAGGTGGCCATTCGGGAGAGTTGGGAGAGAGGCAATGTAAATATTTTGATGGCATCATGAATTACAATGATTATGGATTTGCAAATCCTTCTATTAAACAACGAGAGAATCCGATATATGAAGCTAATCCTATTAAGTATTTATGGGCAGTACAAAATGATGGATTTTTTCAAGAGGGTTCTGGAGAGCATCGACCTACTTTTGCGGCAAAAATTGATCTGACAGAAGAACAATTTGTTAAAATAATGGGATTTATGAAATATGGATATCCATATCGACAATATGCATTAACGAAGAATCAATGTTCCAGTTTTGTTGCTAAGGTTGCTGCTTTAGCTGATTTTCATATTAGTTATGAAATTTGTATGCCAATAGATCAAAAAATATATTTTGGTGAGAGGCATGTCCGTTTTTGGGAGGACCCGCGTTATTCTTATATCCGATTTGCAACACCCGATATTGTTGAAAAGAGCTTAATGAAAGCGGTTCATGAAGGGACTGCTGAATATGCCCTTGATTGGTATACAAATGAAAAATATTGTAAGTAAGCCAATTATTGAAGGCGATCCCTTTGGAGGTAAGCGTCAAATATAGGCATGTAGACAAATATGGCGCTTCATAACAAAGCGAAAGAGGACTTTCGCACTCCAAACGCTACGCGTAGTTTTGGAATCTGTAGTATAAAAATTTCTTAAAGCCACGCAAAGCGTTTGGAGTGCGAAAGTCCTCTTTCGCTTTGTTATGAAGCGCCATATTTGTCTACTTGGATCGGTCGCAAGCGACACGCACTCCAAGGGAATCAAATCTCTTTCTTCTTAATTCCATTAAGATTTTTTAATGTATGACCTTCTACACCTATCGTAAAGTGAATATACGAACAATTGGAAATAGTCCAGACCGAATGCGCTGCCGCATCGAAATACTGCAAAAAAGACCTTAGGACACCACCATGTGAGACCACAAGGATTGGCAACCCTTTATAATGAGGGGCATGTTGGTTTAAAAATTTTGTTGTTCTTTCGTGAACTTCAAAAGAACTTTCTATTTCAGGATGCCAACGCCATTTAAACTTTTCATCTTTTGAAAGGGGAATATTATTCGTTTGAATTTGTTGCTGTTTCAATTCATCAATAAAGGTATGCTTTTTTCCTTCGAGAGGTCCAAAATGTGTTTCACGTAATGATTCAGATTGTATAAACGGAATTTCGCGGGGATGTGAAATCACCTCGGCGGTTTTTTTAGCACGCGAAAGATCCGACGAAAATGTCACTGCAAACGGAATATGTGCTAACAATTGTTGCAATTCCTGTGCTTGTGAGTGGCCATTGGAATTTAAAGGGATATCTCGATGCCCTTGCAACAAACCCTGCGTATTCCAGTCAGTTTCACCATGTCTTACTAAATAGACTTCTGTGGATTCTTTTTTCATCATAATTACTTACTTTCTTGTAAACTTGGACTATCAACAGCGACACCCATAGCATGCATTCCATTATCAACATAAAGAATTGTGCCTGTAACGGCAGACGCTAGATCTGAAAGTAGAAATGCAGCGACATTTCCCACTTCGGCTGCCTGAAGATTTTTTGCTAAAGGAGAGTTTATTTCGGAATATTCGATCATTTTTTCGATAAATCCAATTGCTTTGGCAGCGCGACTTCCTAGTGTTCCTGCTGATATTGTATTAATTCTTATTCCCCATTTGCGACCCGCTTCCCATGCAAGAGTGCGAGTATCACTTTCAAGAGCTGCTTTAGCAGAACTCATTCCACCGCCATAACCAGGGATGATTTTTTCTGAGGCTAGGTATGTTAATGAAAGAGCAGCACTTTTCTCTTTCATATGAGGACCTAAATGCGCAAGGAGGCTGACGAAGGAATAGGTAGACGAGCTGATCGCAGCTAAATAGCCTTTTCGTGATGTTTCCAATAAAGGTTTTTTTACCTCAGGAGCATTGGCAAGGGAATGAACAAAAATGTCAATCTTCCCAAAATCTTTTGCAATTGCTTCTGCAACTTCTGCTATTGTATAACCTTCAACTTCCTTATATCTTTTATTTTCACGGATATCTTCAGGGATATCATCAGGAGTATCGAATGAAGCATCAAGAGGATAAATCTTCGCAAAATTCATTAATGAACCATCTGAAAGCTTACGTGAGGCATCAAATTTTCCAGCATTCAAGCTCATTAAGAAAATTTTCATTATGGGAGTCCAGGTTCCTACTATAATTTCGGCACCGGCTTCGGCTAATGCTTTCGCTATTGCCCACCCATAACCTTGATCATCACCAATTCCGGCGATGAATGCTTTTTTTCCTTTCAGATTGATTTGCAACATAGTGCCTCATAGGTAAAAAATTGTAAAAGTAAGGGATTATTTTATAATAAGGAGCTCTTTAATTCAACTTTATACCGCAATCGACATCAAACTGTGATTTGGACTCTGCGCGATATAGGAATTTGGTATGAATAAATAATTTGTATTTCACTTGAGTAATGTACTATTTTATTTTAATCATTAGAAATATAGACTTTTTTGATGTTTTTGAACTAAAATGTTAGGTCTTAGGTATAAAAAACTCATTTAAATGTGTAATAAATAGAACTCAATTTTTTATTGTTTAGGAATATGATCAAAAAATATTTATATCGTCTTTTAATACTTACTCTAGTTATTTCTTCTGCTTATGGGTTAGGACGTCTCTATTTTCGTTTAACGGGTGGATTCAGCATCAAAAATATCACATCGGATTTTGCCTACAATTCAGAATGGGATGTGCGGCCATTAATAGGAACGGAAAAGGAAGAGTTGAATAGAGCCACGAATCAGCCCTATTACTATCTTGGAAAAGGCTGTCAGTCGTATGTCTTTTTAAGTCATGATAAACAATATGTGATCAAGTTTTTCAAATACCAACGCTATAGATTACTACCTTGGTTGGCGTATTTTCCCCCTCTACCCGCAATTGTGAAGTACAGGGATGAAAAATTGAATAAAAAATGGAATAAATTAGATGGCTTTGTCAAAAGCTGGAAGACGGCATTTGAGAATTTGAAGCCAGAAACGGGATTGTTATATGTTCATTTGAATAAAACAAAAGATTTGAATAAGCAATTAACAATTTTCGATAAAATTGGAAAATCTCATCTCATAGATTTAGATCAAATGGAGTTTTGCATTCAGAAAAGTGCTGAGATGTTGTGTACGGCTCTTTTACAACTAAAAGAAAAAAATGATCATGATGAAGCACAAGCCTTGATTTTGAGACTTTTGAATCTTATTGTATCAGAGTATCATCGTGGATTTGCTGATAACGATCATGCGTTAATGCAAAATACTGGAGTTGTGAAAGGGGAGCCGATCCATATAGATGTAGGGCAATTTGTTAAGGATGAAAAATTTAAAGATCCACTAGTATTTCATCAGGAATTATATACAAAGACTTTTAAATTCAAGATTTGGTTACTTGAAGAATATCCTCAGATGGCCATATATTTAGAAAGTCAGCTTAGAGATATAATTGGGCCTCAATATGAAATGATGAAACCGAAGTTTCGTGTTAGAGGGTTGTGAAACATTTATAAAGTGCTTCGTAAGATGGCGAAACCCTTTGGAGTTCGTGTCGCTTGAGGCTAAGAAAAAAATGACTTAAATCTAGAATTCGCTTCGTTAGCTCGGTAGAGCGTCTGTTCAAAGCCCAATGCTGTCAAAATAAGAAAAAAAATGAGAATTGCTTATTTCTTTACGGTTCTATTAATATTAAGGAAAGTTCCTTGTGTTAGGCCTGAAGGGCCGGCATGAAATAG
>JACDES010000105.1 GCA_013816265.1 Parachlamydiaceae bacterium
CGCCCGGTACGAGAAACACGTACGCCGGTAAATATGGGGAAATGACCCCATTGCGATAACGGGGAGGGCAGGCTAGGCCTGTTCCTTACCCGCTGTGCAATCTAAAAGCGGTCGCACGCACTCCAAATTTAATTTGATCTTACCAACCTGTTATCCATGAAAATATAGATTTTGTGCCTTGAATCGATGTATCAACGGCTTGAACAGATGTATCAACTGACTTTTCAATGACTTTTTTTGCTGTTTTAGCAACTTTTGATTCGGATGCATCAATAAATTTATGACCAGCCCTTCTGACGGCACCAGCACTTGCTTCTATAGATACATCTGACACTGCGCCTGCTGCTGACATATACAAAGCTGGAACAGAAGTACTAAGAGCGCTTCTTGCTCCTGCTTTAGCGTACGGAGTCGAACTATCTACACTTTTATCCCAAGCCTCTTTTGCATGCTTCTTCAAAACGGGAACTGCTGCATCAGTTACAACTTCAGCCACATCACTACTTAAAGTTGATTGGCTTTCTTCTTCTACTTCTGCTTTCTTATCACTTACTTGTCCTTGAACATTATGTATTACCATTACCTCTTGTACAGGTTGTACAGGTCTAGTTCTAGAGCAGCAACACCAAGACATAAATACCTCGAGTTAAATTTAGTTAAAAAATTCACAAACAAAAAGCAATTTAATAATAAAAACTGCCTAACCTAATCTAGCATGGTATAACCATGCTCCATCAACTTTTTTAAAACTACTCTTTTCAGTAAAGGATGCATCCGATCCATTTTGTTTCAAGACCGCATGAAACGTGACATAAGCTGTATCGTCATGCTCGGAAAAATCAATGATTTTTAAATTGATGAATTCTGTATTTTTACAGAAGCGTAATATTTCCTGCTTATTTATTAAAGAGGAAACATTATCAGGATGTGTAGTGGATATAATATAATCAGGTAATTGAGAGGAATAGGCTGCATACCGTGAACGCATGAGCAATAAAGCATTTTCAGGCCGTTTTATTCCATCATGAAAAGGCTTGCAACATTCTATGTATGACTTGCCGCTATGGCAGGGACAAAGAGCTTTTGGACTCAAATGAGAACCCCACACAAAAATAATTCAATACACCAGATCTAATTGTCGTCTTTTGATTGCTGACTTGATAGATTGCTTAAGAATTGTCTAAAAGATGAGGTCTCTCTTAAGTTATCTAGCCAATCATCGTTCACAAGGTCTTCAAAAGATGGCAACGCACCAAAGAATTGGGCACGCTCAATATAATTCATAGCTAATGAAAAATGATTTGTCAAGGAATAAAGTCCTGCTAATTGATAATACGCCTGGCAATTTCCCAACGAGGCAGCTAACATTAAATGGTGCTCAGCTTGGCGGAAAAATGCTTGGGATCGTTCTGGTTGGTGTGCATCTTGAACCAATAAGGCTAAATTTATCAATGATACCCCAAAATCCATATGAATCATTTCATCTTCGTGTTCCACTTCTAGAATGGTATGAAAATGATCAATAGCCTTATAATATGGCTCAATATCACATGTAATCTCCCCTAAATGCGCTAAAGCAAGGGCTAGATTATATCGTGCATGGATATAATTAGGCTCTAATTGGACAACTTGACTTAATATATTGACGGCTTTTTCTATCTGACGAGAATCTTCATTAAGCTCTCCCAACAAATCAAAGGCGCAACCATAGTTGTAAACCCATTCTAGGTCTACATCTTCATAATCTGAATCCAGAGGACGTTTCAGAGCACGCTCGAATTTTTCAATTGCCAATTCAATGTGTGTGGCTTGATTTGATAATTCAGCTAATTTCAACAAAGCAACTCCCCAATCATTCCAAAACTGTGGAAAAGCTTCTCCGCCACATTCCATTACCTTATTGCAATATTCGATAGATTTTTCCAACATGGTTATTTCTTCTGACATTTCGCCTATAGCGAAGTGAGAGAGTGCTAAGCCATACCAAAGAAGCGGATGTTGTGGGGCTAGTGTAAGTCCGTAATGAAATTTTTCTAATGCTTGATAGAAGAAATCTTCTTCTTCAAAATAGTGTCCTAATTCATTTAAGCATGCTCCATAGATATACCAAGCATCTGCTGAATCGGGATCTAATTCCAAACATTTAATGATTTTTACTCGAGCGGATTGGATGAGATCCAAACGTTCAACATGTGATCCTAAATAGAGTTCAGTTTCGGCCCAACTACGCAATATTAAATGATGTTCCGAACCTAATTCATCAGCTTTTGCAAATTTTTCAAGACTTGATTCAAGGATTTTTTGACTACGTTTTAACTTCCCTAAATTCGCCTCTAATTGCCCCCATCTGTACCACACTTGGCCATTTAGAGGATCAATTTCCGCTGCACGTTCGAAGCTTTTCATAGCTAAATCAAAGTATTCTTCTTGAGGTGCAATTTCACAAAGGCGTAAGAAACAACATGCTCGATTGTACCATCCATCTATTAATTCTGGGGCTTTTTGAATGGTTTCATGAAATAATTTGCCTGCTTCGAGAAATAGTTCTTCCTTATCCATCAAGGTTGCAAGATCAGCTAAAGCATGTCCATGATCATTAAAAAAGTCTATCTCTTCGCAACCATGTTGTGAAGCACAACGATATAAATGGATCGCATGATAGAAATCGATTGGCTCACCGGAATGTCTGCCTAATAATGAAAGGCATGTTCCCCATTTCCAAAATAAAATGTCTTTACCAATTTCTTGAGAGGGATTTACACTGAATAATTCTAAGGCTTTTTCAAACTTTTTGTTACTTTCAATAAAATAATGTGGTTCACCGTTCAAAACACCTTTAGCGACAAATACACTTGCCCAATGGTACCAGGCCATAAAAAAGTTTGGGTCTTCTCCGACAGCTTTTGAAAATGCCTCTGAAGCTAGATGTAAAGTTCGATTATTTTCCGGATAAGAAGAAAAAATCAATCCTTGCTGATAAAAAATGTTAGGGGAATTATCGCCGACTTCTGCTGCAAGAGCAAAATTGTCTAGTATTTTTCCTTCACCCTTTTCAAGCTGTTGAGCCCCTTGTCTGATCAGAAGGAGTGCAAATAAATCACGCTCAATTTTGGTCATATTGGACCAAATTTTAGAATCTTTATAAGATTCTAAACGTTCAAATGACTGGGTTTCTTGAATTTCTATCAATGCTTTCTGGAATGCTGCCATTTTCCGCCATTTTGCTAATTAAATGACTCCATTATACATATTCATATGTTTTAAGTGAACTTTTTATTTCAAATCTTTACATAAGCTTTAATTTAATTAATATATAGTTGCCTTTTTCGCACTATTTTATAACATTTAATTGTTTAAACCTCAAAAAATTAAAGTTTTTGTAAAGTTTCCTTCATTTGATTAAAATCAGTGATCGGCTGTTGACATACACCTTCTCGACAAACATATAAGGTTGTTTGATCACGTAAGGCAGTTTGTTCTTTTGTTGAAGGAACTAATTCTTCTAAATCTATATCATTTCTCTGCCAAATAAGGACTTTATTCAGTATGAAATTTTCTCCAATGATTTTTTTTAAATCATCTTCGTATTCTTTCTTAGAATTCAGAGCTACTACGATGGTGGGTGAATCGTCATCATTAAGCCTTAGCAAATTCATTACATGATAAGTATATCCAGGAGGATAATTATCCAAATAATTACGTACTGCTTTTAAGATATCCTCAGCTTGGTCACAATAACTATCCTCTCCAGTCAGTTGGTATAACCTAAGTAGGTTTTCACAATGTATCGCATTGCCTGAGGGCTCCGCTCCATCGGAAAATTGGCATTTTCTTAATAGCAAATTCTTATCTGTTCCGTCGGTTTGATAGAAGGCACCTTTTTCTTCTTTAAAATTTTCCTCTAATATCGTAGTGAGTTCGACAGCCCATTTTAACCATTCGGTTCCACAATCTGCTTCAAACAGTGATATAAGACCGCGTATTAAAAAGGCATATTCATCAAGCCCCCCTGAATACATCGCTTGCCCATCGCGCCATCGTCTCAACAACTTCTGATCTTGCCACAAATGACGATGGATAAATCTAGCGGATTTTACTGCGGCCTCAATAAAAGTTGGGTTGCTAAAAGCTACTCCGGCTTCAGCGAGAGAATAAATCATCAATCCATTCCAGGAACTAAGAATTTTATCATCTTTAAATGGATGAACCCTTTTTTGTCGCACTTTCCACAATACTTTTCTTTGTTCAGCAAATTTTTTCTTAGTCTCTTCGACATCAACTTTATTCTTTCTAGCAAAATCTTGCATTGACATAGGTGTATTGATGATGCTACGTCCTTCAAAGTTACCTCCAGGGGTAATATCATAATATTGGCAGAATAAACGACCTTCATCACCTAATATTTGAATAACTTCCTCGTAAGGCCATGTATAAAATTTACCTTCACGTCCCTCTGAATCGGCATCTTCGGCAGAATAAAATCCCCCTTCTGGATGGGTCATTTCTCTTAAAACGTAACTTAAAATCTCTTCCGAAACCTGTTTATAAGATGGATTTTTTGTAAATAACCATGCTTCCATATAACTTTGAGATAAGATAGCATTATCGTAGAGCATTTTTTCAAAATGTGGGGTAAGCCACTTTTCATCAACGCTATAACGTGAGAAGCCTCCTCCTAAATGGTCGTAGATTCCCCCTCGATGCATCATTTCTAATGTTCGCTCAACAAGAAAAAGCGCTCGATTATCATCATACTTTGCAAAATAACGGAGCATAAAACTCGATTGATACCCAATTGGAAACTTGGGAGCCCCTTTAATCCCACCATAAACGGGATCAGCCATCTTATACATTAGGTCAGCGGCAACATTAACAGTCTCAATATCAGGAATTTCTTCTCCCATCACCTCAATGCTATCTGCAAAAACCTCAACAATTTTTTCAGCTTGGGATAAAATTTTGGCCCTTTCATCACTTGCCCATAGCTCTGCAATACGTAATGAGAGGTCTTTTAATCCCATTAACCCATGTTTACTGAACGGTGGTAAATATGTTGTGGCGAAAAATGGTTGTAATTCAGGAGTTAAAATCACATTCAAAGGCCATCCCGCAGCACCAGACATCATACTTTGGGCAAAGTCCATATAGAGGGCATCGACTTCAGGAAGCTCTTCGCGATCAATTTTGATACTAATAAAATTTTTATTCATTAATTGAGCAATCTCTGTATTTTCAAACGACTCTCTTTCCATCACATGGCACCAATGACATGTGGCGTAACCAATCGATAAAAAAATAGGTTTGTCTTGCTCTTTGGATGCTGTAAAAGCCTCCTCACCCCAAGGATACCAATCGACAGGATTATGTGCATGCTGAAGCAAATAGGGAGATTTTTCGTTAATGAGTCGATTTGTATAGAAATGATGCTCAGCCATATGACCTATAAATTTTTTGTTCTTTTATACCGCGTAGGATATATCTTAATGATTTAGGTTCTTCGCACAAATAATGGTTTCTAAAGATTGTCACATTAATTCACATCTTTTTACCTAACTTTTATTTGTGTAACGAACTGGGATTATCAGTATTGTTATATATATACATATATTTATAAACTCAACCTATACTTCTTAATATTGTGAAATTATTTGTTATCGCTTTTAAAGTGTAAAGAAATTCATTTTATTGAAACTTAATGATCTATGGATTATATTATAGCCAATAATTTTACACTAACCTCCAAACAAGCGAAATCTATGAAGCCAATCTTTGGATTACTATCTCTCTGTTTAGCATTTATCTCACTAACTTCCTGCTGCAATAATAGAATCAATAAATGGACAGAAAAAGATTGCTATTACGTCGACTATTATGACTCGAAGCCTGTTTGCACTCCGGATAACAATTATTATCAATCGAACCCTGTCAGATAAGAGAACCTTGAGATCGTCATGATTAAACATTGGTTAAAGTTTTTCGCCTTAAACATATTAACTTTCACAATCATTCTTTCATGCACAAGTTGTGCATCAACTGTGTTATTATCTAAACGCGGTTCCTATCTAAGATCCTATCAAACTGGAAATTTCGAACAAGCTGAATATGATCTAGACTTAATTGTAGATAAGGAAATCCCTGAAAGACAGTACACTCAATCTAAAAACGCAAGTTGGATTCTACTAGATAGAGCCACAACACGTTTTGCAATGGGAAAAACTGAAGAAGCCGTTCAAGATTATGCTGCCGCGATGGAGTCGTTAGATTACTACGGACAAGATTTGCCTACAGAAAGAGCTGCTCAAATCATGTTGCAAGATGAAACCGGAGCCTATCAAGCCGATGATTTCGAGCAAATGCTTGCAAGAGTCTATTTTGCATTAGCTTTGTTACATCAAGGGGATGAAAGTAATGCCTACGCAATCCTTAGACAGGTTGAGGAATATCAGCAAGAAAAGCTTTCCATATACGAAAAAGTCCCTTTTACAAAACATTATCGGATCCCTACTAATGGATTGAGTAAATATCTCTTCGCCGCTTTATTAGAAAAGCGTGGAGACAAAACTAATGCCAATATTCTTTATAATGAAGCTGATTCACTCAATCCATCCAATGAAAGTTCAGATGTATGTACATGCAAAAAGGAAAATCAAGCCACTATTTTGGTCTTATGCCATAATGGTAACGCCCCATATAAAATATCTGCCACTTCTTGCGGTTCCGTCGCCTCTGCTGTAGCACTCGAGGTCATTCTTGCTACCAATCGTATAGATCCTGCTATTTCAACAATGACAGGAATTCCTGTCCCTGCTTTACAACAGTGGCCAAATAGCTCGCCAAGTCCAACATATGTTTCTATCAATGGAAGAAACAAACCCGTATTACCTTTCTACAGTGTTACTGTTGCTGCGATAAATGAATTAAATCAAAAAATGCCTGTCATCGTCGCAAGAGGGGCTGCAAGACTTCTTATGCGCCGTGCTGCCGTTGGATATCTTGACAACCAAGATCGTTCGTTGGGAATCTTGGCAGATATCACAATGTGCGTTATTAACAGCAATACACGTGCCGACACACGCTCATGGACAACTCTTCCTGCTTACATTGATTTGGCTCGTTTTAATGTGGACTCCGGCACACATGATATCAGTATTCAAGTATATGACCGAGGCCCAAATCCCATTACTCAAAATTATAAGTTAAATGTAAATTCAAACGATCTTTGTATCGTTCATGTTTTTAATATTCACCCTGGAGTCACGCAAGTATTGATTCCGGGTCGCTTTTTAGTAAATCAAGGAGATTCATTATGAAAATGTCTTTAATAAAAATCGCTGCAATATGCACATTGTTAGTTTGCTCAGTCAGTTGTTCACGTTCAGTTCGTACTGCGACTGATGTAACACCTGGTAACGTTAATGAAAAATTAGATTGGCGCTATGGAGCTGGAGATATACGCATTCAAACGACCAAAATTACCGGTCAATTATTTGATCGTTGGTATCAAAAAACTGGATACCAATGTGATCAAGGAAAACCTCGTATTATCATTAACGAAATTGACAATTGCACAGATCGCTATATCTCAACAGATATGATCAGAGATATCTTTGAAGGAGTTGCGATCAATGACGGAAGATTTACTGTTGTTGTTGGTAATGCAAATGACGAATGTCAATTGGATTACATGATGGGTAAAATTCAAAATGCACCTAAATATAACAATAGTACACGTTTAGAAACAGGTAAAGCAATAGCTCCTGAATTTTTAGGGAAGATTCGCATTACAAAAGCTATACGTTCTGAGCGATTCTATGATTTTGAAGATTACCGTATGACAGTCACTTTGTATGACATCGAAACACAACAAGCCATTGATTCTGCTTGGGATGTTCTTTGTAAACAAGTGCGTCGTTAAAGGACAGGCCCTTTCTTAGTGTCTTTGTGTCTTTGTGTTTAATTTGTACGAGGCTCTGGAATGCTTCAGAGCATAATCATTAATATAATTGGGGTCTTCAATATCCCCAATAGTTACTATTAGAAATGGTGCAAAAAATTCAACACAAAGACACGAAGACACGAAGAGAGGCGCCTTAATTGCTACAGCCTCTTATTTTGACGGCATCTTCTTTAGGCTGGTATAAATATAAAGACTTTTTTATTGCCATTTGTTAATATGATCAAAAATTTTATCAAAAGTTAATATGGCTATATTAATATTCTATTTTTTGTTCTCACATATCGTTTCTTTTTTATGTTCCATTCTAGAAGCTGTTTTGCTGAGTAGTACAAATGGCTACATTTCCCTACTTAAAAAAAGAAATCCCAAAGTTGGCTATATTCTAAGCGACTTAAAAGCACGAATAGACCGTCCTCTCGCAGCCATTTTAACGCTCAATACCGGAGCTCATACATTTGGTGCCGCAGGGGTTGGAGCTAAAGTCGTAGAACTATACGGAGACAAATGGTTAGGAATAGCCTCCGTAGTCCTTACGTTAACAATGCTTTATATTACAGAAATGATTCCTAAAACTTTAGGTGCCCTTTATTGGAAAAAATTAACTCCTTTTGCTGCCTATTTCATCAGAGGGCTCATTTTCATCACATATCCTTTCGTGGTCTCTTTTGAATATATTGCAAAGCTGCTTGCAAGAGGGAAAAAACCAGAGAAAATCACAAACGAAGAAATCAAGCATATCTTAGAAGAAGGAACACAAGCAGGTGTTTTGAAAGAAGTGGAACATGATATGGTCGAAAGTATCTTTCGATTAGGTAACCGTCGCATTGGAGTCTTAATGATTCCACGTATGGATATAGAATGGTTAAATCTCGAGAATACCCCAGAACAATTGCGTGAACAAATCCAAAGCTCCCCTCACAATCGTTTTCCTGTTTGTGAAGGTGAACTTGATGAAGTCATAGGGGTTGTATCATCAAGAGAATTATTCACTGAAATTGCAGATAAAGGAACTTTCGATCTTCGTGCCTTGGCTCACTCCCCTTTATTCGTTCCCGAAAATATGCGCGTTCTCCAATTGCTTGAAGTCTTCAAAAGGTCTCCTGAACATATAGCGATTGTTACCGATGAATATGGTGGAGTTCAAGGTCTAATAACCCTTCATGATGTCTTGGAGTCTATTATCGGTGATGTCCCATCATCCTCAATACTACCTGAAACCTCTATTGTTCAAAGAAAAGACGGGACTTGGATTGTGGATGGGATGCTTCCTATCGACGAACTGAAAGAACAATTTGATATTGACACTTTCCCGGATGAAGAAAAGGGCTCCTACAGAACATTAGGCGGCTTTTGTATGAGACAAATGGGTGATATCCCCAAAATCGGAGATTCATTTATCTGGCAAAAATTTAAGTTTAAAATAGTTAAAATGGACGGTAGAAGGGTTGAAAAAGTTCTGATTAGTTTTTTTTAGTGGGAATGTCCTCATGAATTACTCAGAAGAAAAAAAACAACAGCTTGAGTCTATTTTGGCAAATTATCAAATGTCTACTTATCCAAATCATTCAAGAATTCATCCTTTAAATAATTTTTCCACGACAAATTGCTACGTTAAAAGAGAGGATGAACTAGGATTTGGGATCTCTGGTTCCAAAATACGAAAATATCGTTCTCTCATTCCTTTTTTAAAAAAAAATCACTACACCGAAGTCGTCGTAATTGGTAGTTCCCAATCCAATAATGTTTTAGGAATCATACAGCTCCTTATAGAGAATCAAATAAAACCGACACTATTTTTAAAAAAACCATCTTCAAATAAAGTGCAGGGTAATTTTCTGCTAATACAATTATTAGTGGAAAAGAAAACATACCATTTTATTTCACAAGAAGATTGGGAAAATGTCGAAGCATTAGCGCATGACTATCTGAACAATAACTCCGCTAGAAAAATTTTCATATTAAAAGAGGGAGCTTCTGTGAAAGAATCTCTTCCAGGATCCCTTTCTTTGCCTTTAGATATCCTTATTAACGAACGAGAAAATGGTATTGAATTTGATCATTTGTTTGTTGATTCAGGAACCGGTATGATGGCTTGCGCATTAGCGATAGCCTTTCAATTCATTTTAAAAAAGACAACAATTCATGTCTTATTATGTGCTGCAAATGAAGATTACTTTTTAAAGCAATTGCAAAATTTTCATCATGTATTTATTGAGATGTTCCAATTAAAATGTGATTATCCTACAAATTTTATTTTACATAAGCCAATAAGTTCTCCCTCTTTTGGGGGTACAAATACTGAAATTTTCAGAGAAATTAAGAATATCGCTCGCAATCATGGCATTTTAACAGACCCCATCTATACAGCTAAACTTTTTTTAGAATCACGCAGAATAATAGAGGAACAAGGGATAGAGGGAAATGTCCTTATTAATCACTCTGGAGGCGCACTTACCTTAGCAGGCTTTTCATCATATCTAGAAAAACAAATTGATACTACAGCCGGCTGAAGTCCAACTTTTAAAAAACTGTGGTATAAACTTTAATTTTCTCATTTTGACTTAAATAAAAGTTTAACATACAGTCGACCCTAATCTTTATTTACCTTTACCTTAACAGGATTTACTCATGTGTTTTTCAGCTAGTGCAAGTTTTACTGCTGCTGCATTATTGACAGCCGTTGGATGTATAAATTTAAAAAAAAACAATGACCGTAATACATTTTTTTTAGCTGCCATCCCCTTACTCTTTGCAATACAGCAAGGGGCTGAGGGTTTATTGTGGCTAGCTTTTGGGAAGGGTATGTTTACTCATCAAACGACATATTTTGCAGAAATCGTATATCTAACTTTCGCATTTATTATTTGGCCAATTTGGATCCCTTTATCACTTGGGTTAATAGAAAAAGTGAAGTGGAGAAAATATATCATGTTTGCCTCTATGGCTTGTGGAGTGATTTTATCGATGTTGAATTTAAGTTATGCTCTTAATCAAGAAGTAACAGTCAAAATCGTCAATCAAAGCATACAATATATTGGAGTAGTGCCATCCCAAACAATTATTTATCCACTGATTTTGTTGATACCCTGCTTTATAACGAGTTTAAGAAATGGTTGGATTTTTGGTGCGTTAGTTTCAATTGCTTATATTATTGCTGATTACTATTTCTATGTTAATTTTGTATCTGTGTGGTGTTTCTTTGCTGCTATTGTGAGCTTGAGTATTTATAAGATATTGAATGATAACGAAGAATACTTGAGTGTATTTAGAAGTAAAACTCTTCAAGCCTAGTTTGTGATGAAGGTGGATTTGAGCTCTAAAGCATAACGCAGAAGCGGGAAGACAGGAAGACGCAGAGGAGTTATACCACGCACGGGTAGGATTGATGAGTTAAATTAGGTTAGATAAAAGTCTAGCGAATCTTCGTTAGCTCGGAGAGCGTCTGTTCAAAGCCCGGAGTGACGTAAGGAACTCCGGGTCAATAAAAAAAAGATTAGAGCTCGTAGAGCGACTCAAATTTCCGACGATATGCTAACTCACTTTAATAAGACACACAAACTACTTAAAGCACTTCTTTGTGATAATCTCACATTTGAGTCGCTCTACGAGCTCTACTTTTTTTCTATTTTTCCCGGAGTTCCTTACGTCACTCCGGGCTTTGAACCAATGCTGTCAAAATAAGAAAAAAAATGAGAATTGCTTATTTCTTTACGGTTCTATTAATATTAAGGAAAGTTTCTTGTGTTAGGCCTGAAGGGCCGGCATGAAATAGCCCAGGTCGCAGCAAAGCGGAGGCCTGGGC
>JACDES010000106.1 GCA_013816265.1 Parachlamydiaceae bacterium
GTCTTTGTGTCTTTGTGTTGAATTTTCTAAACTCATTGTGTATAAGTTGGGTGAGAATTAAACACAAAGACACAAAGACACGAAGAGAGGACCCTCCTTAGAGTCTTAAGAGTTGTGACTTAGAAAAACACCTTTTGTTATTTATCGATAGTGGGTGCCGAGGGCAACTGTCTCGCTTTGTGTTTATTTCTCACGCAACTTACTCAAACGAGTTTAGAAAAATTCAACACAAAGACACGAAGACACAAAGAGGGGCGCCTATTTAGATTTAATCCACTTGAAGTTTTGAAATAAGTCTGTTGTTGGAAACGAGCTGTGGTATAACCTAACCCGAAAAATAATTCGAGTTAGGCCATGCATATGTATATATAAATGGGGAATCTATGATTTTAGACTGCTTGGAGTCTCGGACAATTTAAATAATTTTGAATTGAAAAGATCTGAAATCGAATTACCCGTCTTTTTAGGTGTAATTGCTATCCCAAAAAAGTTTGAATAAAACTCTCTAATCGTTTGTGGGCTAATTTCTTTATAATTTGCAAAAACTGGCATTCTAACAAACGTGTCAGATGTTTCGCCCACATGAAGAAGTACCTTTTGATCAGGATGATCTTCTTTACTTGGTTCTACATACTTATTATCTATTTTATAGGACAAATAATAGGCGGCATCTAGCATAAAAGGATATTGTTTATTGATTTCACTAGCTTTTTCTAAAACAACCTTCCCTTTCATACTATGGTAAATTTCTAACGAAATTCTTCCTTCATAAGAACTAAGATCGTAATCATTTTGTACTAATAGCACTCGATCGCATAAATGCCATCTAAAAATACCCAATACTAATACTTTTATGACTCGGCCGATTAACTCCCATGAAGGAAGTTTTAAACCTATAATCGCTAAACCAAGTTCTTTTACCGGCCTGGTTACCACAATACTTGCTGGTGAGGGCAACGCTAACATTGCAGTTTTTAATCCTGGTTGTATGGGTAATTGAGGCAACTGACCTTGCTGCTGAGGCATTACTTGAGCAATCATTATTGAATCTCCTATCTTAAGTTAGATGGTAAAATTTTTATCTTATAAACAAAAACAAAGAATACCCAAAACAATATAATTAATCAACAAAATCAATTCTTTACAAATACTTAACATTCCTAAGACAATAAATTAATAAAAACTTTTTTTTCATTTTAATTGCAATTTAATGACTATTATGTTATAATTATTTCTATTATTAATAATAGATCATAAAAAAAATCAATTGAGAGCATCCTATGCAAACTGATAATTTTATTAAGCAATTCAATCAACAAAGACAACTTATTGATAATGAACCTAAAACATATCTTGAGAAATTAACAGGTTGGGCATCAGAGCATCCGACAGAAGTAAAAACAACTGAAAAAGCCGGAATGCTGATCGGTACAAGCATGGCTATTGCTTCCCCGTTCTTAGCTCCAACAATTGGTTTTGTCGCAATTCCCATCGCAATTATTGGCGGTGTTGTGGCTGCAATAAGTTTTCTCGCTCATCTCGCTCTCGAAATAATAGCTCCACCTCGTCATGAAATGAAAACGCATGCTTTTAAAACAGCGGAGTATGGAGTAGGTAAGTTATACTACCAAGGTGATGTTCCAGTTCTAGAATTACAATCTGACGACTCACGCCAAGCTGGTGTTGCTCATGGATATCTAATGGGTAGTTATATCAACAAAATTTTTAACCGCATAAAATTTATCACTTGTTTTTCTGTCCATTTTCCTGAAGCTAAAAACGTACCGAAAGCTCTAGAAGAAATTCGTGAAACATTGCCCCCTGAATATATTGAAGAATTAAATGGTGTTGTAGAAGGCTTTAATACGTGGGCAAAAGAAAATTCCATTTGGAGAAAAATCACGATGGATGATTTGCTTTTGATGCATCTCATGCCTGACAGTCTCCATTTCAAACCTACAGAAGCAAATCATTATGCAGGAAGACTTAAATTAAACCGCAAATATGAACCAATACAAGAAGAAAAAGGTGATCGTAAATTAAATCCAATAGGCTGTAGCGTTGTGATAGATAAAGATGATGGCGAAGGATTTACTTTTGGTCGAAATATGGATTGGATGTCATTAGGATTGTTTGGAACTTACACTTTAATGATTAATCGCAAATATAAAGATAAAAAATTATCTACTGCTGAAATTGGCTTTCCTGGCTTTGTAGGAACACTGACTGGAATGAATAGCAAAGGCCTTTCTTTATCGATGAATGTTAGTATAGGACGTACAAGATTTATTACAGGTATGCCAGCCGTTTTTTTCAACAGATATTGTTTAGAAAACAGTAATAACGTCACTGAAGTGGGAGAAAAAGTTAATTTAAGACCCCCTCTCGGTAGTTATCATTTGAGCGTGGCCGATCAAAATGAGGCACAAGCTTTTCATCTATTTCAAAGAGAAGAAAGAAACGATTCAGGATTAATAGAAAAAAAACACGTCATCCGTAAATGGTCTCCACTCAATCCTTTAGTAGTGACAAATTGCTGTTATAAAGACAACAATGTACAATATAATCATTTGCATTCAAGCGCAGAAAGGCATCAAATCATCAACGAACTATTCCAGGGAGCTATAGCTAATCCAGCTCTTGAACGTGGAAAACTGGTGGAAGCAAGTTTAGCTTTACCGCATGTAAATAATAGTATCACGGCCCATACTGTTGTCATGAAACCTAATACAAGAAGTATAAAGGTTGCCTTTGACAATATGTTCTCAGCAAGTAGACCGTTACATACTCTAGATACTGATCGCTTTTTTAGTGATAACTCAACAGCTGAGTAATATATAGTAATATATATAGAAATCACGAATCGAGTTAATGAGTTTAGAATAATTAAACACAAAGACACAAAGAGTGGACCTAAATTACCGATTGAATCCACCCGCCACTCTTTGTGTCTTTGTGTCTTTGTGTTTAATCTGTCTGTCCGCATTCATTCCTTTTCAACCTCTGAATAGATACTTGTTGCTTTTTTGGAAATATCTCAAAACTGAGTAATATCTTATAGAATTCTCGAGTCGAGTTAATGAGTTTAGAATAATTAAACACAAAGACACTAAGACACAAAGACACGAAGAGTGGCGCAATCGGTAACATAGTTTACATTTGATTCACCAACATGGTTTACACTTTGTGTCTCGTGTTTAATCTTTTCGATGATTTAAAAGAAGTTATTACTCATTCTAAATACAAATTTAGATTGATTATTTATCCCAATTATTCTATTATTCTACTATATAGAGTAAGGAAAATATTCATGGTATTCAAACCATTAGATGAGAAAACATATTGTAAATTCCTGAAAATGGTTGGTTGGGATCTTGTAAAAGGAAAAATTGACTACAAGCTGCTGGATGAAAATGGAATATTTATTTGCACCATTCAAATTAGTCATTCAAAACGCGGTAAACAAGAAGTAACAGCATATAGCGTCCAAAAAACAGAAAGAGAATTTAAATTTAGAGGTTGGACATGGCCACCAAAAAAGAAATAAAACAACATTTAAAGATTGCCTTAGAAGAAGTCGGAGGAATAGAACCTTGGTTTGATGAAATGGTTAATTCCTGGATTTTCGAGCACCCTAGCTATCCTGTAGGATGTGATGGATCCTCTCGCGACGAAGTAATAAAAAAATATCCATTATATTTAGAGGAGTTCATTAATGAAAGGCTAAACAATAATATCAGCCCCTCTGTGGAGGTAAGAATAAAGGGAAAAGGTGGTAAACGGGAAGGAGCAGGAAGGCCTGTTAATCCAAATAAAGAAGCCAAGGTGCGCGTTTATCTACCGTTGGATATTGCTAATCTTCTAAAAGAACCTGGGGTTCTTACATATCTGCGTGGGCTAATTCACGCTTGTCACCATGCTCATTTGTAGAAAGTAATAACCTGAGACAAAACTCAATCAATGGGAGAAAGAAATGAAGAAAAAGTAGCACCCATCTTGATAGTTTCTAATTTTGAACAATAAAAGAAATTTTTCTAGCTAATATTAATCCTCATAATTATCATTTCTACACAAAACTCACATTAATAGATCAAACAGACTCTATGACAGATACGCAAAATACGACATTAATGCCTATTGAAGAGACGAAAGTCACTCCCATGATGGCGCAATGGCATGCCTGCAAAAAGCTAGCAAAAGATGCTGTTTTGTTTTTTCGAATGGGAGATTTCTACGAATGCTTTCACGAAGATGCCACCATTCTCTCCAAAGAACTTGACCTCACACTCACCAAACGTCAAGATATCCCCATGGCTGGAATCCCCTTCCATACAAGCGAAGGGTATATCGATAAATTAGTCGCAAGGGGCTATCGTGTTGCTATTGCAGAACAGATTGAAGACCCAAAGCAAGCCAAAGGTTTAGTAAAACGCGACGTCGTACGGGTTGTTACACCAGGGACCCTCATTAACTCTAATTTATTGTCCGATAAATCAAATAATTTTTTTGCTTGCATCTCAAAAGTTGGATCAACTTTTGGCCTAGCTTTTCTAGATTTAACCACTAGCGAATTCTGGGTTTCTGAATTCATACAAGAAAGAGATCTGCTAAACGAAATATACCGATTAAATCCCGCCGAATTTCTCACATCTAATAAATTTAAAGAAAAGCATAACGATCTATTCACCGAAATAAGACACTCCTATTCATTCCTCGTAAATACTCAAGAAGAATGGCATTTTGACCACAAAACAACCTACGATTTTTTAGTTAACCATTTCAAGGTTCATAGTCTCGACGGTTTTGGTTTAAGTGGCATGGTTGCAGCCATTAATGCTGCCGGAGGCCTCCTACAATATTTGCAAGATTCCCTTTGCCACTCCATTCAACATATTCAAGAAATTCGCCCCTACTCCACTTCTCAATTCATGAATTTGGATTCCATTAGCCAACGTAATTTAGAATTAACTTCATCATTACAAGATGGCTCAAGAAAAAACACTTTATTGGATATCCTCGATCATTCCTGTACACCTATGGGAGCAAGATTAATACGCCATTGGATCAAACAACCTCTTCTATCTGTCTCTCATATCCAACGCCGACAAGATGCCATCCAATCTCTACTCAATCAACCAAATGTTTTCAATGAAATCAAAGAAAAGCTCATTCTAGTCAGAGACTTAGAAAGACTCATGATGAAAGTAAGCTCAGGCTACGCGACACCTCGCGATCTAATGGCTCTTCGCTACTCATTCACACCTATGCCTGAAATCAAATTGCTAATAGCAAAACTCCCTTCACTTTTAATCCAAGAAGAAGCAACAAAAATTGACTCTCTTCCGGAAATGGTTCAATTGATTGCAAATGCAATTATTGATGAGCCACCTCTACGGATTGGAGAGGGCAAAATATTCCAAGATGGCTACAACCGTGAACTCGATGAATTGAGAGAAATCTGCCGTGATAGCAAAGCGTGGATCGCCCGTTACCAAACAGAGTTAAGAGAATCAACAGGCATCAAAACTCTTAAAGTCGGCTTTACAAAGATGTTTGGATATTACATCGAAGTAAGCCGCGGACAAGCAGAGAGAATGCCAGATATATTTATGCGCCGACAAACACTTGTCAACGCAGAAAGATATATAACACCTGAATTAAAAGACTACGAAAGCAAAGTATTAACAGCTGAAGAAAGAATCTCAGCTATCGAAAGCGAACTCTTCTTTGCTTTAAGATTAGAAATCGCAAAATATGCAAAAAAAGTCCTTCAGAATGCCCAAGCGTTGGCTCGACTCGACTGCATATGCTCCTTAGCAGAATCAGCACGTCGTTATCAATACAACAAACCCACTGTAGACGAAAGCTTCATATTAAATATTGAAGATGGCCGTCATCCTGTCATCGAAACATCATGCCTACGCGAACGTTTTACCCCTAATGACACTTTCTTAAATGACGAAGAGCAACGACTGCTCCTAATCACTGGGCCAAATATGGCTGGTAAATCCACCTACTTGAGACAAGTGGCACTCATCACAATCATGGCTCAGATTGGATCATTTGTTCCTGCTAAAAAAGCACATATTGGAATCGTTGATAAAGTATTTACCCGTATCGGTGCCAGTGACGACCTATCACGTGGTCAATCCACATTTATGGTTGAAATGACCGAAACCGCAAATATTTTAAATAATGCGACCTCACGCTCACTTGTCATTCTAGATGAAATCGGACGAGGCACAAGCACATATGATGGCATTTCAATTGCATGGTCGGTTGCTGAATACCTTTTAACTACAGAAGGTAGAATGGCAAAAACATTATTTGCTACTCACTATTGGGAACTCACAAAACTAGAAGAAAAAATACCCGGTGCTGTCAATTACAATGTTGCTGTACACGAATCGGAAGGGCATATTACATTCTTGCGAAAAATCATCAAGGGTGGCACAGATAAGAGTTATGGAATTCATGTGGGACGATTAGCCGGATTACCACATACGGTTATCAATAGAGCAAAAGAAATATTAACTCACCTTGAAGAAAATGCTAACCGCAAAAGCGCCTTTGAGCCACGGCCAAAACGCTCACCAACCAAAGTTAAGGTCCCGAATTCAAGCTTTCAACTTTCCCTTTTCGATTAACAACACAAAATCACCTTCATTTTTTTACTATCGTAACATATTTATGTTCAACTATTTATAAAATTTGTATATTTTTTTTTATAAATTTTGTTGACAACGATATGGGAGACAGTGAATAGATAGAGATGTGAACATAACAACAAATTTATTCGTTCGTGCCGATGTAAAAGGCAATATCTCGAGAGATATAAACGAATATTATAAAATCTTTAAGGAGGATTACAATGGACAAAAATAAACAACAACCAACAAAACAAAATCCAGCACAAACTCCAGGTCAAAAGACTCAACCACAAAAGACTACTCCAGGTTCAACAAAGAACCCAAATCAGAAAAAAGGTCAATTCTAAGATCGTTTCTCTGATCTGAAACAATTATTTTAGATTATCAGCGCGTAGTTTGCGAAAGCTACGTGCTTTTTTATTTATGGTAATATACCACACGCGGCTAGGTTATGCACATTTGGACTGCGCGAAAGCCCCCGCGGTTGAGCGATCTTAACTTGACCAATATTAGTAAATATAGGGCAAGTTACGATCGCTCAACCGCGGGGACTTTGGCGCAGTCCAAATGTGCATAACCTAACCGCGTGTGGTATAGTTCTAAAAATTCAATTTCTTCTAAATTCAGTTTATTTCATTTAATTTTTTTGCCTATTTTGATATTGTTTTAGAAAACAAATCAAGGTTGTAGTTGTGCTAACACAGATGAAAAAAAACAACCAACATTTCAACCCCTACTTTCAAGATAACACCCTCCTCATTCAATTTATCATTGCTGAGTTTATAGCAACCTACCACGTTTTTAATAGAATTACATTTGTCGAAAAACAATTTTTACAATCCAATGAAACATGGAAAAACTGTAAACCTCTATTACTCCATTGCTTTAGTCAACTTTTAGGACCCTATTCTAATCCAGATTGGCTTGGGGGATCTATGTGGACTAAAGGACATATAACAAAAATAAAAAATTATTGCTTGCTTCTATCAAAAAATATGGAATCTAATCATTCAGAAGAAGTGATACTTAAAGACAACATTCACCAAATGTGGTTAAGCGCTTTGCTCCATGTCGAATTATTAATTGAAATTCAAGATTCAGTAAGCAGACAAAAAGTGATGGAAGCACATCAAAAGATTCGACGTGCTTTAAATCATTTACAAAAACGACTAAACTCCATGGCAAAGCAAATTCTTCGTGTTACCAGCACATTTAGCGATAATGAAAACGTTGTCTTCTTCCTCATTAGAAAAAAAGAACAGCTTGTTGAAATTTATGGTGAAAATTACATGGAAAAAATATTAAAATTTTCAACGAAAAAAACAGGCTCTTTTCGATATTTAATGAAAAAATATGTTAACCGAGGTTTCGGTCATTTGCTTTCTAATAAACCTTAATCTTAAGACCTCTCTATGAACGACCTCCAAAAAGACTATTGCGAATTACTCGCCTTAACGCAGCTCTACATACTCCGCGAACATGGGATACACAAAAAACTAGTCACTGATCCCTCATCATTGCAATACTTTCGTCCTTGGCAATCTCAAAATCCTCAAAACTCCGTATCCCCATCTGTTGGAAAAGAAGCTCCTTCAAATAAAAATATCCCCTATACTCCTCCTACTTCAATAACGAGATCCCCAATAACTTCTCAAACTCCTCAATTAAATCCAAAACAAAATATTGATGAAAAAAACAATTCTCCTCAGCAACCCCTTTCTCAATCTCAACCACAATATCCTACTCCAGCACCAAAGAATCCACAGACGATAGAAATAAAAATTCCTTCTCAAGAAATCGCAGCAATTTCCCCCAAAACGGCCGAAACAAAACCAATAAAAGGTTCAATCCACTCTTTTTCACTAGAACCTTTTGCTAAACCTCAAAAACCTGAATTCGACGATATCTCAAATAATCTAAAGAAGGCTTTTCCCCACTTTTCCATACGCGATCAGATCCCTTCCGATGAAAATGCACAAAAATTTAAAAATGCATGGCTCTATGAACAATTGATTCCTCCAATCATTCTCCTCTCGTTTAACGATCAAGATAAACATCTGGCCTTCCTGAAAAATATTGCCTCAGCCATTAGCCTGTCTCTAGCACCTGCAAGAGTCATAGCAGGACCTGCAATGGAACAAGAAAAAAAATGGGATCAAATTTTAAATACTCCCGCACTAAAACTTGTCATTGCAAGTGACTATGGATTGTATCTAATGCCAGAGTTGATGAAATACTACAAAGAACAAACCAAGACGGCAAAACATTTTCTACATCAGACTCCTCTTCTTCTATTATCCGATCTTTCCCTATACCTTAAAGAGCCCCAATTGAAGCCTTTACTATGGCGCGCAATCTGTACCGAATTTAATGCTTCTTGCAAAATAAATCTATCATGACTGAATTTATCGCATACGCTTCTGTAATTCTGGATGTATCCATAGACAAGGTCCTGGATTATGGCGTCACCCACGATCAATTACATAGAATCAAACGCGGAATACGTGTCGAAGTTCCCGTTAGAGGTTTTCCACGCCCTGGATATGTACTAGGACTAAAGGATAAACCCGATTTTACACCCGTTAAAGCCATTGCCACAATTCTATCAGATACACAGCTTATCTCCGACGACCTATTCGAGCTTTCTCTATGGATGTCTCGCTACTACTGTGCTCCATTACGCGACGTATTTCGCATTTTACTCCCTCCCGCTATTAGAAAAACAATGGCACATAAGGAGCAACTTTATGTCATTAGGGGCAAAACAAAAGAAGAATTAAAACAAATATGCATCGACATACGGAACAAAAAACCGGCTCAAGCAAACATTCTCGATATCATGCTCCAAGTGACAAAAGGAATCCTTCTCACTGAACTCCTTGAAAAATCAAACGGATCCCGAAGCACTGTCGACACACTTGCTAAACAAGGTTTATTAATTGTTGATATTGTAAGGATCGATCGATCCCCACTCATAAATGAGGAATATTTCCCTACAAAACCAAAGGTATTAAATAATGACCAAGCTGAAGCTCTTGACAAAGTGTGTAAAAGTCTCCAACAAAATCGTTTTGAAACACATTTACTTTATGGAGTAACAGGTAGCGGAAAAACTGAAGTCTATCTACAAGCAATCGATAAAGCTTTAAGCATGGGCAAAGGGACTATCATGCTAGTTCCTGAAATTTCTCTAACCGCCCAAACGATAGAAAGATTTAAAAGCCGATTTAAAGAAAAAATTGCAATCCTACATCATCGACTTAGTCATGGGGAACGTAATGACGAATGGCACCATATTAGAACCGGAGCTGCTAAAATTGTCATTGGAGCACGTTCAGCCATCTTTAGTCCAGTAGTAAATCTTGGTTTGATCATTGTCGATGAAGAACATGAGCAATCATACAAACAAAATGAAGCTTCCCCTTGCTACCAAGGACGCGATGTTGCAGTAATGCGCGGAAAACTCGCCCAATGCTCTGTCATATTAGGGAGCGCGACCCCAAGCTTGGAAAGCTATTATAATGCTCAAGCGGGTAAATATACACTCAGCATACTTCATAACCGTGCTAATGTAGCATCTATGCCGCGAGTGACGATTGTAGATATGAAACGAGAATATGAAAAGAATAAAGGTCTTACAAGTTTTTCAGATCTGCTACTTACAGGAATAAAACAAAGGCAAGAAAAAGGGGAACTCACGATTTTATTCTTGAATCGTCGTGGTTATCACACAACGATGCGATGTCCTGAATGTCAGCATACAATTAAGTGCACGCATTGCGATGTACCAATGACTTTTCACTTGGGTGAAAATTGTCTAGCTTGTCATTTATGCAGCTTTCAAATGACTCCACCACGTGAATGTCCTTCTTGTAAAGGATCTAAACCCCTAAAATTTCGTGGTGTTGGGACAGAGCAAATCGAAAAAGCTCTGCATGCTATCTTGCCAAATATCAGAACTCTGCGTATCGATGCTGATACAACCCGACATAAAGGGAGTCATCAAAAACTGCTGCGCGAATTTGGATCGGGTAAAGCCGATGTTTTGATCGGTACTCAAATGATAGCCAAAGGGCTACATTTCCCCGATGTTACATTAGTAGGTGTATTAAATAGTGATGCTAGCTTAAATATTCCAGATTTCCGAGCTTCCGAGACGGTTTTTCAGCTTATTACACAAGTGGCAGGGCGCTCAGGAAGAGGAACTGTTGCTGGTGAGGTCATAATACAAACGACCATTCCTGAAAATAGCACGATTCAATATGCCTCTAAGCAAGATTTTTCTGCATTTTATCAGGAAGAAATAGGAGTGCGTGAAGTCTTTAATTATCCCCCTTTTATGCATTTAGCTAAGTTAGTATTTGCTGGACCTACTGCAGAAATAACATTGGATGCTGCCAATAAGGTCAGATCCCATTTGGCTAATTATTTGCCGGAATATTTTGAATTAAATCCTGTGATTCCATGTGGATATACGAAGGTAAAGGATCTTTTTCGATTTCAGTTTTTGTTAAGAGCTCCAAATATGTATCCATTGAATGCAGCCTTTCAAGCGATGCAGAAGGTGTATGTGTTGCCTGGTAAGATTAAGATGTCTATCGATGTGGATCCATCGTCTACATATTTTTAACCTCAGACATTCCCCCTAAACGTGCCCGTGCCCGTGCCCATACTTTTACCCATAAGTGGCTAAAAACAATATAGAGATAAGTGTAGGGCGTTTAAAACAACTGGAAAAAGTTACAATACAATGATGAATAGGGTTGTTATGTAAATAATCAAACTTACAATAAATGAGGTCTAAAGCTTAACGCAGAGACGGAGAGACAGGGAGACGCAGAGAGGTTAGATGAGTTAAATTAGGCTAGATAAAAGCCCGTCGACTCTTCGTTAGCTCGGAGAGCGTCTGTTCAAAGCCCAACGCTGTCAAAATAAGAAAATAAATGAGAATTGCTTATTTCTTTACGGTTCTATTAATATTAAGGAAAGTTCCTTGTGTTACGCCTGAAGGGCCGGCATGAAATAGCCCAGGTCGCAGCAAAGCGGAGGCCTGGGTTTAAATAAAAAAATAATCGAGTCCTGAAAGGACGGCATAATCATGTA
>JACDES010000178.1 GCA_013816265.1 Parachlamydiaceae bacterium
TTTACCTGGTTGATTATTTTTTTTGGATGCTCAAAAAGTATTTGTGTTTTCTCATCGCTTAACAATGGAATGTCCAATCCTTCCTCATGTTCTTCTACATAGGTGTTTTTTAAAAACTTATTGGAAGTGTTGATCTGAGAGCCTCTACCCTTTAAATAGTCGGGTCTTTCTTCATTTTCTTGCATGTTTAAATTTATGCAATCTCAATGTCAAATAAAAAAAATTAAAAAATTTTAACAGAAAAATTTATGAACACTTACTAAAAAAATTAGCAAGATTTATTTTCTTTTGAAGAATTGGATTCATCATTTGAAGATTAGATAATTGCCTACCTCTAAAATTTTTTGCTTATAAATTCCGAAAAAATATCACATTACATTGCAATACTTTCCCGGTAAGATGATCTGTAAATGCTCGAACAATGCTTGCAATCGAAAGCTCTTTGCTGCATGTAATCTAATGTTTGAGGTAATAACCAAATTGATTCATTTAGTTGGGAAGATTAATTGATGGGATAACTGGTAATTGATTTAATAAGCAAAGTAAAAAACCGCTTGCAGAATTGCAGCGGTTTTTTTAATAATGTTATTTCTTGATCAATTTTCCGCAGCTTACAGTGGCATGGTTTTCTGTAATTTTAAAGAAATAGATTCCTTGACTGAATCCTGAAATATCAATCTTAGTTTCGTTTGCGCTTATAAGTTGGCTAACTATTTTTTTGCCTAAGATATCAAACAGTTCAATCTGTGAATTATTACCAATGCCTTCAAGAATAACAAAATCATCAGCAGGATTGGGGTGTATAGAAAGATTTTGTATTGCATTTTCTTTAACAGATGTAGATATTTGTATGCAATTCTCTAAAATTAAGTTTCCGAATTTGCTTGTATTTTGGAAATTGTTTTGATTCCCGCTCCAACCTAATCCGCCTGTTCTTGATCCTGCGATATGACTTATATCTATTGCTACATCAAACCCTAAAGTAATTCCATTAAATGGAGTCACTCCAAGAGTTATCCAGGGAATACTTGCTTCCACTGTAAAGCCAGCTGTTTTATCCATTGTTTTAAAAAGCACCCCGGCTGTACGGTTATTTTGTTCAAACAAATTGGGATTGTTCCAACCAATAATATATTGAAAATCATTAATTTCATAGGTAGCCGTTTTGGCATTATTCATATCTAAAAATAATTCTACTGCACTATTCTCCCATATATTTGCCGAATTATTGTTTAAGTGGCCATCCGTTACATCAATACCAATAAATAAAGACTGATTATTCCACCATGTTTTGAAGTTTGCTGATACATTGGTCCCATCTCCAAAAATAACTTTGTTAAAGGATTTTGAATTTATATTCCATGCAGGGTCATCCAGTTTTCCATCTAGATTAATGGTAAGTTTAGAATTATTACAAATAGTATCTGCAAAATTAATAGTTACGGTGCATGTAGCAATTTTGTTTTGATCCTGAGTAGTTGCAGTTATAGTGCAAATGCCTGGTGTAACACCTTTAACCGTTGCTGTGTTGTTGCCACTGGAAATTACAGTTGCAATATTAGGATTGCCGGAAACCCAACTTATATTCTTATTAGTAGCATTTGTTGGAAATACTGAAGCCGTTAATGTAAGCATCCCAGATTCATTAATAACTATGGATGTCTTATCTAAAGTTATCCCTGTAACAGGTATAGTTGTACCGTTTGAGACTTTAATCATAACAACACCATGTGATGGAACAGTGGCAGAGTATGAACCACTAAATGAACCCTTCTCAATATGATCCCATAAATCGCGAACACTTAAAGTACCCGACATATTAATATCGCTCCAGTTAACTGTCATATTCGTAGCGGAGCCGCTCCTGTTAAATAATACAACCGATTTTGAACCATCGTTTAATGGTTTCATCCAAACTTCTAAATCGCCATTGTCTTTAATTTTTGCTCCTTGTTTTCCAAGAATATCCTGGTTAACAGCAATAGCTTCTGCATTAGTTAATTCAAGTTGCTAGTTAACGTTCATTGAAATGAAGGGTTAGTCAAAGGTTAAGTAAATTTGTTTTGCCAACTAAAAAAACAAAACCAATGCTAACCCGCGATAAAATTATATCAATTTTTTGTTTAATAGACGATTTATTTATCGGCATTAACCATAAAGACGACTCCCGACGGAATGTAAGTGATAGTGAAATAGCCGTAACAGCAATCGTTTCCGCTATTTATTTTGGAGGGAATCAATATCATGCAATTCACCTAATGAAAAGTATGGGATTTGTGCCCAAGATGGTTGATAAAAGTAGATTTAACCGCAGGTTACATGCTATTGGCAGATTACTTTATGACTTATTTGCTCAGGTGGGGCATTACTTGAAACAGATGCGCTGTGAAATGCATTACATTATTGATTCCTTTCCTGTGGCTGTTTGCGATAATATCCGGATTATGAAAAGCAAGTTGATAAAGGGAAATAAGTGGAGAGGTTATACAGCAAGCATGAAAAGATTTTTTTATGGAGTAAAAGTTCAATTGTTAACAACAGGTACAGGGATACCCGTAGCATTTTTCTTTACCCCAGGCAAACAGGCAGATGTAAAAGCCCTTGCCAAAATAATAAGAGAGCTTCCGCCAGAAGCCTGTGTTTATGGTGATAGTGCTTATACCGATTACAAAAAAGAAGATGATTTATTTGCCAATGATTTGATTTTTATGAAAATACAGCGAAAGTCAAATTCAAAAAGGAAAGATACCAAACAACAAATACAAGAAAAATTAAAAATGCGGAAACGAGTAGAAACCAGCATCAGCGACATTAAAAAACTGTTCCCAAGAACAATACATGCTGTTACACTAAATGGATTTCTGATTAAGTTGATTTTATTCGTGTTTGGATTGCAGATTAATAAAATTACTAACTAGCAACTTGAATTAATTAGGTGTTCTCCGTAAGGCAATATAGTATTATCCGGTTTTTTACGGGTATTCACGCAAAAAAAATAATTAATAATTTTTTTACGTTATCTATGCAGATCAATAAACCCTTTCCTGTCGTAACTTTTTCCCGGCATAGTATTATCTGTTTTCAATACTGCTTTAAGTATGAAAAAATACGTGCCGTCAGAAACTTCTACACCTGCTGCACTACGCCCGTCCCAACGAATTTCCCCTTTATCAGCTTTCCATAATTTTGTTCCCCAGCGATTATATATTTCTATCTCAAAGCTTTCAAAGCCGCTGCTTGGAATGAAGAACTCATCATTATTACCATCACCGTTAGGAGTAAATACGTTAGGAATCAAAATTTTTGGCAATATTACAATAACTTTGGTTATCGTGTCGGAACAACCAGATGCGCTTGTTACTATTTGAGTTACTGTATATGTTCCTGCTCCCAGATAATTATGATAAGGATTTTGCTGGCCAGATGTCATACCATCTCCAAAAATCCAATACCAGGTTATAGCTCCGTTACTCAAATCTGTAAAAGTATATTTCTGACCGAACATTCCGGAGGATAATGTATCAAAGTTTGCGGTTGGTGTTGGCAATGGGATTATCCGTATGGTATCCATCTGGGAGATGCAGCCACTGTTATCGGTTACTGTTACACTGTAAGTAGTAGGTACAAGCGGATTTACTACCGGGCCATTAGGCAACCATTTATAAGTAAATGGTGCTGTTCAGCCTATTGGGGTTGTTGTTAATAAAGTTATTGGATCTCCTGCACATACCGTCACACTGGAGGTGGACAGGGAAAAGGTAATAGGTAATGGCTGGGTGATCGTTATTGCTGTTGTATCCTTACAACC
>JACDES010000107.1 GCA_013816265.1 Parachlamydiaceae bacterium
TTCGAGTAATTACTTCTATACCGGTACGGACCCGCATAGGTAGGTTTTGATAAAGATTGTTAGACCTTTATCTCACCGTTTGAGACTAAGTTAATACACCTGCAACTCACGCGCACTCCAAAGGGGTTGGCTTCATTTAAAAATGGCTTTAAAACAAATCGAAAGAGGACTTTCGCACTCCAAACGCTTTGCGATCCATTCAGAAAAGCTATTTTCAAGTCTACGCGTAGCGTTTGGAGTGCGAAAACTCTCTTTCGCTTTTTGCTAATGTGTGAAATCTAAACGCTATCCTTTGATAAGCCTCTAAAATTGATGGCTTCCATTAAATGTTCCTCAGCGATATCTTGGCTGCCATTTAAGTCCGCAATTGTTCTAGCAACACGAATAATACGATCGTAGGCTCGTGCTGAAATACCCATCACATCAACTGCCTTTTGCATTAGATCAGCTGAAGCGGAATTAAGTTTGCAATATTCTTTCATTTCTTTGGAGGATAACTGGGCATTAGTTTTTGCCTTTCCAAAGCGCTTATATTGAATTTTTCTAGCTTCTTTAATACGTTTTCGTATTGCCGCTGAAGGTTCGGCCTCTTCTTTTCTTTGGTAATCTTGATATCGCAATGCCGGCACGTCGATATGCATATCAAGTCGATCCCATAATGGACCTGAAATTTTGCTGCGATAGCGCTCAATTTGGCTTTGTGAATCTTTGCAGGGTTTTTCAGGATGTCCTAAAAGTCCACAAGGACATGGGTTCATTGCTGCGATGCAAATAAAACTTGTCGGAAATGTGAAACTACCATTTGCCCGGCTAATGGTAACCTGCCTATCTTCTAACGGTTGTCTCAAGACTTCAAGAACGGAACGTGAAAATTCTGGCAATTCATCAAGAAATAAAATACCGTTATGGGCGAGTGAAACTTCTCCTGGCCTTGGGATTGAGCCACCACCGATGAGCCCTGCGTAACTAATTGTATGGTGAGGAGAACGAAAAGGTCTTTCTACAATTAATCCTTGTCCTTCTGGAAGCAGCCCCGCGATTGAGTGTATTTTTGTTACTTCCAAAGCTTCTTCAATTGTTAATTCCGGAATAATTCCCACTGTTGCTTTTGCAAGCATAGTTTTACCAGATCCTGGAGGACCCATTAATACTGCATTATGGCCGCCGGCGATAGCAATTTCTAAAGCCCGTTTTACATGAGCTTGCCCTTTGATATCTGAAAAATCGATTCCGGAAGTTGGTTGCACGAAGATATCTTCAGAAATTGAAGCTTGAGTTGGTTGAAGATTTGATGTTCCTTGAAGAAATTGAACCGCATCATTAAGACTATGAATGCCAAAAATATCAATTCCTGGTACAGCAGCAGCTTCTTTTGCATTTACAGCAGGAAGTAAAACTCCTTTTTTACCCATACGACGTGCTAACATCGCAACAGCCAAAGATCCATATATTGGTCTCAATTGTCCACTTAAGGCAAGCTCTCCAACGACTAGGTAATCGGCAAGGTTTTTGCTTTCTTTAAGAAATTTTGAAGAACGTAACAAACCAAGGGCAATAGGTAGATCGTAGATGGGACCTTCTTTTTTTAAGTCGCCCGGAGCTAAGTTAACGGTGCATTGGATCTTTTCGATTCGAAATCCAGAATTTTTTATTGCTGTTAAAACCCTGTCCTTGGATTCGCGTACAGCGGTATCCGGTAAACCAACAAGAACTAAAAATAAATTTTCAGCAGGAACAACATCGACTTCTACTTCTACAGGAAGTGCTTCTAATCCAATCAATGAGACGCAATGAATGCGTGATAGCGTCATAATCCGCTCCAAGTAAAATAATTATTTTAACATCAGACGCAATTTTAAGCGAGTTTTGGAAATTTTAAGTTTTAGGCTTCGCGTGGTATAGATTAGAAATCCATTCTTGAGGGATTCCTGCTTTTTGGCGAGGCTCTTCATTTACGATAAATCCCCTCGCTCTGTGAGGGGTTAAAAGGGTGGATGATAGCGTTTGTTCCCAACATTCCCATTCGGTATCATTTTCCTTCTTAAGACGTTTTAACCAATTCAATCCAAAGCTCACATGGGATATTTCATCATTTAAAATAGTTGCCATCAGCTGAGCAGCTTCATGATCTCCGTGTTTTAAGAATGCATTACCATACATTGGTGCAAAATCGAGATTAGCCATTTCAAAGGTTAGGCTCATCATAGTGACGTAATGTAAGGGTGATTGAATATGAGGAGTGTGCTTCCAAAAATGGCGGTAAAGAGGGAGATCGCCAAATTTTATGCCAAGCCGTTCCATTTGTTCCATGTATAATTTTACATGTCCTTGCTCTTCATTCAATGTATGAGCAAGACCTTTACGAAATCTTGCAGGAGCATCCGGAAAAGCAAGCAGTGTATATGCCATGATTTCGACAGCTAGGAGTTCGTGACCGGCAAAACGGTGTAGACATATTGCTCTTTTATCGGGATCACTAAATTCATGAAAGGAGGGAAGTTTGTCTTTTTTCGAGGGTCTTTTAAATTCCATTCCGGGAGGCCGTTCGGGTTGTTCCCAAATAATCGCTGGGCCAGGTTCGTTATCAGTTAACAAATCGGGATACGCTAGCTTTCCTTCTAGCGTATCCGCGGTTAAAATCGACTTTGCCCAATCATGCAATTCCATTGACTATTCTACAGATATAACAAAATAAGCTGGGAATGCATAATTATAATTTGGTCTCGGTACTACCATAATTGACACTTCGTGGCCTAAGTAATCTTGTAGATTAACTTGCGTGCTATACAAGAATGCTATTGGCAATCTGCTAGAGGCATTCAAAAGCATAAAATCGCCCGGTTTGTTTTTTACAGGACGATTATAGCTATCTACAATACCTTTTAAAACAAAAGCTTTTTGCTTTTGATCTTGGTAGAAGGCTGCAGGGTCATTATTGTTGTTTTCTTGAGACCAAGTTGTGCACAATGAATTTTCAGCTGGGATCCATGTTGCCATATTGTATGGAAGCTGAGTAGGCTTTCTATTTGAAACATTATCTTGTGGAACTGATTGCCCATTTTGAACTTGTTTTTCCAAATGATTGAGTTTATTTTTATGCGCATCGAGCTCTTCGCTTAATTTTTTATTTTTTTGTTCTAGCGCTTGAGCGGATTGTTGGCTTTGTTGTTCTAAGAAAGCGATTTTTTTCTTTGTATACGCGTCTTGTACTTCATTAAGATAGGCTTGTGCCTTCACACCGGCTTCTGGAAAATCTTTGTAATCCAGAATGATCTTTTTGTAATTTGCTACGATTCCATCTAGATTAATTAGAGGGAACTGTTTTTGCATTTCTGCATCACTCACGGCTTTAGTTGTATTTAGGAGGCGATATACATCTTCGCGGCGTTTATCTAAACGGGCTACATAATCGGCATCACCCACTTTTTCAATATATTCTTTTGCTATAAAAAATCGTGTGGAATTAGGAATTGGTATTTCCAACCATTTATTATTTGCTGGATAAATATGGCCATTTACGCGATCTCCTGAATTTAGTTGAGCAATAACTGGTGCTTCTAAATCAGGTTGTAGGCGTACATTAACACGAGTCCCTTCGATAACATTATCCAAAACGTATGTTCTGAAAATAAACGCCTTCATATCAGAAGGGGGTTGTACGGCATAAAAATCATCTTCTTCACCTACAATAACAATTAATTGATCGCGATTCATTTCACGTAGTGAAGCACCATCAAAATTAGGCTGGAGACGCATTCTTACTTTATTTTTTGTTACTTTACCTGTAAAGGGTTCGAAGTTTTGTTTGACTACCTTAGGTTTTGAGACGACAACAGGTTTTGGAGGTGTTTCTTTTTCTGCGGTGTCCTTTTCAACAGGAATAATGGGTTCGAAATTTTGTTTGCCATTCTTTAATTTCGCTGCCCTAGATCTAATAGGAGCTGCTTTTTCTGTATTATTTTCCTCTTTTGGGAAGGATGTTTTTTCTTCCTCATTAGGTACAGGAAGAACAGTTTCTAAAGGTTGTGTCTCTTCAGCCATTAACAAAGAAGATGCAATTAAAGAAAATGAAGCTAAGAGAGGAGAAATATGACGCATAAGAAAATCCTCAAGTAAAACGTTGTTTGAAAAAATAACTTGAAAAGATTTTATGATTTTTTCAGGATTTTAGCAAAGCTTTTATCGCAGGAAAGTAATCTTGAAGAGAGGAACTTATTTATTTTTATGTAAACAAATGATTAGATAGCCAAATTGATAGGCGTTATTGTCTGCTCGATGTAGATAGACAGATTTAATATTCCACCCCATTTTTGATTCGAGTAAACCGGAAGTGGTAATAATACTTAGATGTGTAATCGTAGGAAAGGATTGAACTTCAACGTTCAAATAAGCGACAAGATCACCGGACGATGCCTTGTCAGCAGGAATTGCTTCATATCCCCACTTACTAAAATATTTCATGGGGTCTGACTTAAAGAAATCCTCAGGAGCGCTTCCTTCTAAGATCCAATCGATTGCTTGGGGTTCCCTGACTCTAAGCAACGCATAGCAAACGCAGTCAATTTTATCCATTTGTACTAACAAAAGTGGTTTTGACTTATCAGAGTCTGAACTCTTCGTTTCCTTTTTTTCTTTGCTATCATCTTTAGGATTTAGTTTAAGGAATTCACGATCGGCATCTGATAAACAAACGCTTTCATGGAGAAGCTTATAACCCCTTGCTACTCGAAATTCATGCATGGATTTTTTAAAAACACTCAGCCATTCATCTTGTAAACTTGAAAAATTATCACAATGAATAAACTTAGGGAAATTAGACAAGATGGTTTGAATTTTAGTTATAGCAGCTTTAAAACGCTCGATTTGATCGGGTTTCTTTAATCCGAAATTTTTTGTATTTATTTCTACAACAAATCGTTTCCTTGATGAATCCCTGTTAAAACTCAAGGAATCTTCATAGGGGACTGGGCTTTGCCATTTGGATGATTCAAATTCATCTTTAGTGAATTTTTGGAATAATTGTTTGCAAAAATTACGTGTTAAATCATTCCATATTCCTTCAAGAGTCCATTCAAAAACCCCAATCGTAAATCCAATGGAATTTTTTTTTATTCTCGCAGAGATATATCCATTTGCATTTATTTGCTCTAGATTATTTTGCGTGTCAGTCCAAATATTACTGGGGGCCGTTGATGTCATAGTATAGGGTTAACTCTTTAATACAGCTATAATATGTTCACATCCCTCATGGCCACATGTGCATCCAATAGGTTGACCGAGATAAACATTATATTTTTCATTTTCATCTAAACGATTTGTGACTGAAAATAATTTATCTCCCGTCTGATTTATGTCCCACTCTTGAAAAGTGAGCTCGGCGTCAGATACAACAGGTTCAATGTGAGCATTTTCAATAGTTATTGGCGATGTTGATAGCATAGCTCTTGCAATTTGGCAGTGAAAGCAATTACATGATGGTTCTGGTTTAGGCATTAAGACTTCTTCGGACGTGAGTATTTTGGAAATGGCAGCAATTTTTTGAACAACTTCAGGAGGAAGATCTGGAGATTCTGCTTGTTCAGGATTATGTTGCATCATATTGCCCATTTCATCGGAGGTTCCGAAGCCAAATTTCATTATGGAACCATGCCCTTGTTCAAGTAAGCGATTCAATTGTTCTTCATCGTTTAGCATAAGGGAATGAGTGATTGCTGAATCGGGTTTAGATTTTTCAAGATATTCAGCGTGATGAGTAAAAATTGATTCAATTATTTCGGTAGGGAGGTCTGGTATGGATAAAGAATTTCCGTCGTTTAATGAGATGACAAGTAAGTTTCCTTTCATGATTAATGAGGTGATGCGAGACCAGCTGGTTGATACAAAAGGTGGGATGCTTAGTATTTTATCATTAATTTTTATATTCATAACACGACTCCTTATTAAGGAAAATAACTAAACTTTGGGCAGGATTTGCCTCGTTCTTACTTTTATTATAGTGGAAAAGAACATTTCTGGCAAGAGATTTAGCACTCAACCATCAAGACTGCTTAATTTTTCAATTTTACCTCGATAACAATAAATTAATTAATATAATATTTTTTTTTCTTGTCACGATCCTTTACTCCAGACTATTATCACACATTTTTATAACTAAAGGAAAAACCAGTGGCACACAAAACATTCGTCATCGACACAAACGTCCTCCTATACGATCCAGAATCTATTACTAAATTTCCACGTAATCACGTTGTACTCCCTGTTACAGTGTTAGAAGAGTTGGATAAAATGAAACGCTTTCCCAATGAATTGGGAAAAAATTCTCGAGCAGTGATCCGTTTCCTGGATTCATTAAAGGAAATAGGAACCGGTAATTTGCACACGGGAGTAACTCTAGAAAATGGTTCAACAATTCGCATTCAATTAGAGCTAAAAGCTGACTCGAAATACAATTTCTCTCTTTCCCTCAATGATAATAGAATCATTTTTGCTGCTCTACTTTTACAGGACAAAGGGGAGAAGGTTGTTTTTGTTTCAAAGGATTTTGCCGCTAGAATAAAAGCGGAAGCAATTGGTATCGAAGCAGAAGATTACGAAAATCTTAAATATTCCTATGATTCGCTCTATAAAGGGATCAATAAAATTGAAATGCCTAAGCATGAGATTGATACTTTTTATAAAGATGGAAAAATTAATGTACCAGATCTAAAAGCATATGCCAACGAATATTTGATCATGAACTCACCTGAGAATTCAACAGGTGTGGGTCGATATGATGCAAGACATCAAACTTTAGATGCTCTTATTAAAACTGGAAGTATTTGGGGTATAAAACCACGAAATGTTGAACAACGATGTGCTGTAGACCTGCTTTTGCGCGATGATATTAAACTTGTGAGTTTAATGGGTCCTGCAGGTACAGGTAAAACTCTTTTAGCATTAGCGTGTGCATTACATAAAGTGTTTGATGAAGGCCAATATTCTCGTATTTTGGTCAGTCGTCCTATAGTCCCACTAGGACGCGATATAGGTTATTTACCAGGAACAAAAGAAGAAAAACTCTTTAATTGGATGCAACCGATTTATGACAATTTAGAGTTCTTATGTGCTTCCACAAGTGGTGGTGGTGAGGGTAATGAAACTTTGAAATGGGTGATGGAAAGTAAAAAAATTGAAATGGAAGCTGTGACTTATATCCGAGGAAGAACTTTACCTAAAATGTTCATGATTATAGATGAAGCGCAGAACCTGACACCGCATGAAATTAAAACGATCATCTCAAGGGCTGGAGAAGGCACCAAGGTTGTATTAGCAGGGGATCCAACACAAATTGATAACCCCTATTTAGATAAAGATTCAAACGGCTTGACTTATACAGTAGGGAAGTTCATAGACCAAAAAATTTATGGGCATATGTTCTTAGACAAAACGGAAAGATCTGAGTTGGCAGCTATTGCAGCAGATATTTTATAACCTGAGATCATTTGCTAAAAAATTGGTTGGATTTCATGCTATTTTTTAAAATGGTAATGTGAAAATGGAGTTTAATTTTGAAGAAGCGTTTAATCCCGAAGAGTACCTTTATTTTTATCGGGATATTCTTACTCCCGAGAGATTGAAACAAGAATTAGATTTTTTAGTGAAGTATACTGAATTGAATGAACCATTAGAAATTCTCGATCTTGCCTGTGGTCATGGGCGTCATGCCAATGCTTTAGCTCAACTTGGTCACAAAGTGACCGGTATCGATATTACAGAAGGCTTTCTCAAGTATGCTAGAGAAGAAGCGTCAAAGCTCGATGAAAAAGTAAGTTACATTAATCAAGATATGAAAGAGCTGAAGTATAACAATTTTTTCGATAGAATTTTCGTATTATTCACCTCCTTGGGATATTTTGAAGATGATCAAAATGAAAAAATTTTTAAAAATATTTTTAATGCATTAAAACCAAATGGTATCTTTTGTTTTGATTCTCATAATCGTGATACCTACCTGACCTATTTCTTGCCCACATCTGCTGTAGAAAGGGAAGAAAATTTCATGATCGATCAAAGGTCTTTTGATACATTAACAGGTCGTTGTTTGACAAAAAGGACTGTAATTTTTGATAAATCCATAAAAAGTTTTCAGTATAGCGTTCGTTTCTACAATCCTACTGAAATCATAAAGCTTTTAAAAAATATTGGATTCTCTAGCATCACATTTTTTGAAAATTGGGAAGGAAAGCTTTTAGGCCAAGATTCTAAAAGAATGATCGTTGTAGCAAAGAAATAATATCAATCACAATCCCAATACAATAGATGCTTATTACATTTGATACACTTGAACAGATAACATGTGTGAGCGCCACCAGCTTCAAGTGTTTTTAAAACAGCAACATCTTGAGATTTAGGATCAGAATCTACAAATTCTATGTCGGAGATAATCTTTTCAATATCTTCCCAGCCAAACCGCCCTAAAAATGCTGCAGGGGAATGACAGTGAACCAACCATCTTTCCTGTTGCCAGCCAATAAAACCAGGTGTTCGCATTTGAACTTCCTCTAGAGCCTTCGTATCAGTCACAGATTGAGCTGTATCCATATCTATTCGGTGTGCACCAACTTTATATTTTTTAGCTAGTTTGCCATCTGCAATACACCAGGGGCAAATGAAAATATCATGATCATCTCCATTCTCATCGAGAATAGGACTTTCATAGAGGAAACCTCTCGATTTTTGGCAACAACTGCATGGATCATCTGTTTCTTCGAGAACCCCATCCTGTGTTAATGCTTTATGAGCAAAGAAAGTAAACTTAGGAAGATTTTTAAACCGGTCTTCAGAAGTATCCTTAGTGAGTTGCGCACTATTTTTCATTAACAATTTGATCAAATCTTTGTCTCATTTCTTTGTGGCTATGCTCAGGGCAGTTTCTTTTTTTTTGTTTTCCAAAAAAATATTTGCTTTAGAATAAATCAATAAGAGTTGAACACCAGTCGGTCGATTATCAAGGATGGCATTCATAAGTGCTGTATTTCCCTGATTGTCTTGTAGATCAATATTGGCGCCTTTAGATAGAAGTAATCGCGATATATTTTGATCTATAGAAAGCATCAAAGGTGTTTTACCCCATTTATCTGAGGCATTTAGATCGGGATTATATTTGAGTAAGGTCTCTACAAGCTCGGGTCGAATTACAATGGCCCTCAATAGAGGTGTTTTTCCGTTTTTATTGCGCGCATTAATATCAGCACCCGCTTCGATAAGTTTTTCTATTGTTAGTTTTCTTTCGTTTATAAAGGTAGGTTCTCGAAATTGCACTTCATGGTCTGAGATTGCTATGTGTAAAGGGGTATTCTTTTCGCTATCGTTGCAGTTGACGTTACAACCATTTTGAATCAATCCAAGAATCAAATCCCATTGATTTTGCTTGAGGGCCTCAATAATTGCATTTGGTGCTGTCATGGTCTCTCACAAGGTTTGCTGTTTTTATCATAAGGTGGTCAGACAAATTATTCAACGGGGAAAGCGAATGCTTTGTTTCAACTACGGAAGTTTCGTCCATGGAACGATATGGACAGTATGGACTATATGGACTATATGGACTATATGGACTATATGGACTATATGGACTATATGGACGAAAATTATTTTGCAATTGAGTAACCTTCTTGTATATCGCTTATCCAGTTGTCCTTATCCCATGAAGAAAGAAAATTTTTATCAATTGGTAGTAGTTTTTCGATAGGATTCCCTTCTTGCCATTTTCCTATTAGCTGAGTAAATGGGATTTTTACAACAAAAGGGCCATCTGCTGCCCCACCAACTATATATGGTTGAAAAATAATGATTAAATTTTGATGATCTATCACAAAGGTGTGAATGTCTTTTATGTTGAGTGTTATGTATGAGGGATCTTTTCCTCCGAAATAAGAGATAGGCTCTTTTTTAATCTCGTCTTCGCAAATCTTTCTTAAATATTCTTTTTGAGGATCTGTTGTGAAAAGGTCATTCAAATTGATTCCCTTACGTTCGTCATTTATTTTGTAAAATGTTTTACCCTCATAACGATTCCAACCATGTGGTAATCGGTCATGGACATTAAGTTCACCAAAAAGACTGGTTATGTGCTTCGAAAATAAAACAGTTCTAAAAGTATAGTTGAAACTAAAAGGACCTTCATCTATGCAGCAGGAATCTATTTGTTCTATGAATTTAATTTTAAGATCTGTGAGATTATCAATATTGATCGTTTTGGGTTCTTGCTTGTTACAGCTTGATAAAATCAAGAGCCATAAAACATGAAGCATTACTTTTTTCATTTGTTTTCCTAAGTAATTACTTCAAATGGTTTAGTTCCATATTCAGGACGAAGGTAGGTTCCTCCATTTTTGAGATGAACAATAATCGCATGAAGTCTTCCTTCATTTGCTAAAGAAGTTGCAGCTTCTTTCTTCATCCAAATATCTTCTTTTGGTTTTTGAACAAGATATTCAAAAATGACCCCTCTTTTTTTATGCACCCCAGAAATAATCCATTTTTCAATAAAATCCTCTTGACCGATATCCCAGCGTTCATTTTTTTCTATTGCCTTCCAATATCTTTCAAACTCCTCATTTGATAGGGTGTTGATTTTACGATTTGGATCAAGATTGCTCATCTTTGAAATCTTAGGACCGTGACCAGGGTCTTCTCCAACATATCTAAGCGAAGCTTCTAATAAAGTTAGATTTCGATAACGACTGCCTCTTAACATGACAACTAGAGCCTCATGTCCTGTTGGATAATCCGGGTAAACAGCATACTCATATGCGCCAAAGCCAGCTGTGCCGATGGCACGCCTATCTTTGCTTATACTATAAGAACTTTTAAGAAGTGCTCCTGGATTATTACATCTCCATGCGCGAGTGCCTCCGCTCCGGATTGTCATATTTCTTTGTTCGTCGAAATATTGTACTGTAAATTTTTTGTCTGAATCCCCAGCAATTGAAGGGCCGGCTTTGGCTTTAACAAAGGGCATGGATTTTTCCTGAATAACAATAGTGTAACTCTTTACTTACTCGAAAAGATACTTGTGAAGCTCCCTTTAATCATAACAATCGTAGAAAAATTATTCAATAGATAAAGCTAATTCTTTCGTTTCAACTACACTAATATCAACCATGAAGTATTGGACTATATGGACAATAATGTACAAAAATGAAAATTTTTTTGCAGAAATAAAATAATAGTTATACATTTATTACTTAACAAAGCAGGTGGGACATGGAGAACTTGATTCCTAAGCATGGTGGTTATCGTCAGCTTAAAACTTTTCAGCTTTCTCGCTTGATTTTTGATATTACAATTCGATTTTGTAATAAGTTCATTGGTGTACGCAGCCGGACACATGATCAGATGGTTCAAGCAGCTCGTTCCGGTGTGCAGAACATTGCTGAAGGTAGTCAAGCTTCGGGAACATCTAAGAAAACTGAACTTAAGCTTACGAATGTAGCACGGGCCAGTCTTGAAGAATTGTGTTTGGATTATGAGGATTTTTTACGTCAGAAGCAACTGCCTTTATGGGAACGTTCTGATC